>NZ_JBEOTZ010000024.1:0-137898 GCF_040303825.1 Streptomyces sp. NPDC094143 | reverse complement strand
GATCTTCATCAACCAGCTCCGCGAGAAGATCGGCGTGATGTTCGGCTCCCCGGAGCCCCTGCCCTCCACCGGGAGAGCAGGGGCCCGGCCGGGCCCTACCGCACGGCGGCGGCCGCCGGTGCCGGGGCGTAGCCGGTGGGCCGGGCCGTGAACGTGCCACGGCCCTGGGTGCGGCTGCGCAACCGGGTCGCCCAGCCGGACAGTTCGGCCAGCGGCACGGTCGCGGTGACGACCGCGGCGCCCGCCCGGGTGACCGAGCCGGTCACCCGGCCGCGCCGGGCGGCGAGGTCGCCGAGCACGCCGCCGACCGCGTCCTCGGGCACCGTGACGGTGACCTCGGCGACCGGCTCCAGCAGGACCATCGCGCAGCCGCGCAGCGCCTCGCGCAGTCCGAGCCGGCCGGCCGTGCGGAACGCCGTGTCCGAGGAGTCCTTCACATGGGTCGCCCCGTCGGTGAGCGTGACGCGCAGCCCGGTCACCGGATGTCCGCCGAGCGGCCCCTCGGCGAGGGCGTCCCGGCAGCCGGCCTCGACCGCCCGCACGTACTCCTGCGGCACGCGCCCGCCGACGACGGTCGAACGGAACACGAAGGCGCCCTCGCCGTACGGCTCCACGTCGAGCACGACCTGAGCGAACTGCCCCGCCCCGCCGTCCTGTTTGGCGTGCCGGTACACCAGACCCGACACACCCCGGCCGACGGTCTCGCGGTGACTGACCCGGGGACGGCCCACACCGACCTCCAGGCCGAGCTCGCGCCGGAGCTTCTCCACCGCCACCTCCAGGTGCAGTTCCCCCATGCCGGACAGCACGGTCTGCCCGGTCTCCGGGTCGGTGCGCACGACCAGCGAGGGGTCCTCCTCGGTCAGTCGCGCCAGCCCCGACGCCAGCCGGTCGGTGTCACCGGCGCTGCGGGCCTCGACCGCGACCGACACCACCGGCTCGGGCACACCGGGCGGTTCCAGCAGCAGGGGCGCGCCCGGCGCGCACAGGGTCGAGCCGGCGCGGGCGGACTTCAGCCCGACGACGGCGACGATGTCCCCGGCGACCGCGCTGTCCAGCGGTGTGTGCCGGTCGGCCCGCACGCGCAGGATCCGGCCGATCCGCTCGGTGCGACCAGCGGTCGCGTCCCAGAGCGTGTCCCCCTTCCGGATGGTCCCCGAGTAGATCCGCAGATAGGTCAGCCGCCCGGTCGCGGTGGCCTGCACCTTGAACGCGAGGGCGAGCGGCGGCGCCGCCGGGTCGGCGGCCCGCCGCTGCTCCGCCCCGGCGTGGGTGCCGCGCACCGGCTCCACGTCCAGCGGCGACGGCAGCCACGCCACGACGGCGTCGAGCAGCGGCTCGATACCGCGGTTGCGGTAGGCGGAGCCGCACAGCACGACCACGCCGTCCCCGCTCCGGGTCAGGTCCCCGAGGGCCGCCGCGAGCGTCCGCCGCGAGAGGGAACCCCTGGCGCAGAACTCCTCCAGGGCGCCCGGGTGCAGCTCCGCCACCGCCTCCTCCAGGGCCCGGCGGCGGGCGAGGACCTCGTCCCGCAGGCCGTCCGGCACCGGAAGGTCCTTTGGCGCCTCGCCGTCATCCCACACCAGGGCGCGCATGCGGACGAGGTCGACGACGCCGGTGAAGCCGTCCTCCGCCCCGATCGGCAGCTGGACCGGCAGCGGCGCGGGGTGCAGCCGCTCCCGGATCGACGCCACGGCCGTGTCGAGGTCGGCGCCGGCCCGGTCCATCTTGTTGACGAACGCGATCCGCGGCACGCCGTGCCGGTCGGCCTGGCGCCACACCGACTCGCTCTGGGGCTCCACCCCGGCCACCGCGTCGAACACGGCGACAGCGCCGTCGAGCACCCGCAGCGCGCGCTCCACCTCGTCGGCGAAGTCGACGTGACCGGGGGTGTCGATGAGGTTGATCCGGTGACCGTCCCAGGCACAGCTCACCGCCGCGGCGAAGATGGTGATGCCCCGGTCGCGCTCCTGCGGGTCGAAGTCCGTGACGGTCGTGCCGTCGTGGACCTCGCCGCGCTTGTGGGTGGTTCCGGTGGCGAACAGGATCCGTTCGGTGACGGTGGTCTTGCCGGCGTCGACATGGGCGAGGATGCCGAGGTTGCGGACGGCGGCGAGCGGGTTCAGGTGGATGCGCACGGCCCGGGGCCTTTCGATGCGATCGGGAGAAGGGCAGCGCGATTACCGGGAGATGGGCAGGGACAATTCGCCCGATGGTCCGTCAGAACACCTGTGAGTGGCCGGTGTTCGCCCCGGTCAGCCGGTGCCGCCGCGCAGCGGGCACCGGGGCGACGAGGACACGAGGATCACCTCGTAGCGCGGGAGGGAGACAGCGGCAGCGGTGTGGTCACGCACGGCCGTCCCCCCTTCATTCGTCACGCCGGCGCACCGCCCGGGTCGTGGGCGGCGCGGGTACGTCCGTGAGTGTAGGGAGCCTCGCGGGAGCGGGACCAGGGATTAATCCGGGGTGTTGAGGGCGTAGTCCTTGCCCAGGGCACGACCGAGTGTCTCGATAAGAGACACCCGCGCGCCGTCACCGGAAGGCGCCGGCGTGTTCGGCGGCCCACTGCGCGAAAGTGCGTGCCGGGCGGCCGGTGACCTTCTCGACGATGCCGGAGACGGTGCGGCCCACCTCAGGCGTGTTCCCGTACGCCTCCAGCAGGAAATCGATCACGTCCTGGGGCAGGTGCGCGGCCCGCCACTGCTCGACGGCCTCCTCCTCGGTCAGCTCGACCAGGGCGATCTCCCGGCCGACGGCGGCGGCGAGGGTCTTCACCTTGTCTCCGACGGTGAGCACCTCGGGGCCGGTGATCACGTACTCCTGGCCCGCGTGGCCCTCCTCGGTCAGCGCGACCGCAGCGACGGCGCCGATGTCGCCCTCGTGGACCATGGCGCTCAGCCGGGAGACGAACGGCTCGCGCACCTCGCCCGATGCCGTGATCCCGGCCGTCCACTCCAGGGCGTTCGCCATGAACTCGACCGGCATGAGCACCGTCCAGTCCACGCCGTCCTCGGCCCGCACGGCGTCCTCCAGCGGCGTGGGCCCGCCGCCGTGCAGCACGGTGACGCGGCGGACGCCGGCCGCACGGGCGAGTTCCAGGATCCGCGGGCCGGTCTGGAGCGGGGTGAAGGCCGCGCCGCCGAACGTGATCAGGTGCAGGCCGCTCACGCCCTCCAGCGCCGGGGCCAGGCCGTCGGGCTCGGTCAGGTCGCCCTCGACTACCTCGACCCCGGCCGGGAAGGTGGCCTTCGCCGCGTCACGGGTGAGGGCGCGCACCCGGTGGCCCCGTGCGAGCAGTTCGGCGACGACCTGGCGGCCGACGGTGCCGGTGGCGCCGGTGACGAGGATCCTCTGCGTTTCGGTCATGCCCCGACCCTAGGAAGGCTTGCGGTCACCTTCTGTCCGCGACAGCACCCGGGTACGGCCCGCCACCCGTTGTGCTGCGGGAGGCACGAGAAAGGGTGCCGACCATGAACTGGTCGGCACCCTGCGTGTCAGTGTCCGAGGGGGGACTTGAACCCCCACGCCCGATAAAGGGCACTAGCACCTCAAGCTAGCGCGTCTGCCATTCCGCCACCCGGACCAGGTGTCCGTCGCCTTGCCAGGGGTGTTCCCCGCGGCGACAGGCACCACAATACCAAGGTTTCGGAGCGCCTTTCACCTGCGTTTCCGTCCGCCGGGCGGGGTTCCGGGACCTCGCGGCCCGTTGCCCCTAGGGTCACACCATGAGTGACTGGTTGGTGACGCAGAGCCCTGTCGCGAGGCGTCGCCCGCACGCCCTGTCACCGCTCAGGGAGCATCTGCGGGACACGTTCTGGTTCGCCCCCACCGCGGCGATGGCCGCCGTCTTCCTGGTGTGGCTGGGAGCACAGGCGCTCGACACGGCCATCGTGGAGGCACTCCGGAAGGAGGGCGACTACGACACGCTCGACGAGCTGCTGCGGTTCGCGCAGGACGCGAAGGCAGTGGTGAGCGCGGTCGGCTCGGCGATGATGACCTTCATCGGTGTGGTGCTCAGCATCTCGCTGGTGGCCGTGCAGATGGCGAGCGGGCAGTTCACCCCGCGTGTGGTGCGGCTCTTCGTCCGCAGCCGGATCACCAAGGCGACCTTCGCGGTGTTCCTGGCCACGTTCGTGCTGACGCTGCTGGTGCTGACCGCCTTCGACAGCGCCGACGACGCCCGTGTCGTGACGTCGCTGCCGCTGGTGCAGTCCGTCCTCACGCTCTGCATGGTCGCGCTGAGCCTGCTGCTGTTCGTGCTGTACGTGAACAGCACCCTGCGGCTGATGCGGATCAGCCAGGTGATCGCGCGGATCGCCGCGGAGTCCTTCCGGGTGGCCGCCTCGATGACCGCACCCGCGGGCGGGCAGGAGGCGCCCGACCTGGGCGCCGCGACCGCGTGGGTGCCCCACGAGGGGCGGGCCGGGGTGCTGCGGGACGTGCACATCGCACGGCTGGTGCGGGTGGCGCGCAAGCACGGGGCCGTGCTGCGGCTGATCCCGCGGATCGGGGACTTCGTGGTGCCGGGCACACCCGTGCTGGCGGTCCACGGTGGGGCCGCCCCGCCGCGCAGGGCGCTGCGCCACACCGTCTCGGTGGGCGTGGAGCGGACCTACCACCAGGATCTCGGCTTCGGGCTGCGGCAGTTGGCCGACATCGCGTTGCGCGCGCTGTCGTCCGCGATCAACGATCCGACGACCGCCGTTCAGGCGCTGGACCGCATCGTGCAGTTCCTGGCGGTGCTGAGCCGGCATCCGCTGGACGCCGCCCTGCACCGGGACCGGGGCGGGGTGGTACGGCTGGTGCAGCCGGTGCCGGGGTGGACCGAGCTGGTGGATCTCGGGTTCACGGAGGTGCGCGGCTGCGCCGTGGGGAGCCCGCAGGTGTCGCGGCGCATGCTGGCCGGGCTGGACGACCTGCTCCTGCTGGCGCCGCGGGACCGGCGGGAGCCGCTGCTGCGTCACCGCGCACTGCTCCGGCAACAGGTCGCCCACACGGCCCCGACCCCGGCGGACCGGGCTTTCGCCCTGCACCCGGACCGGCAGGGCATCGGCTGAGGGGGCGGGGGCCGGAACCGGCCCGTGGAGCCGAGCACAGGGCAGCGCCCCGCGCACGCGGCACCCGACGCCGGCCGCCCTCACTCCCCTCACGGCAACAGCTGGTACTCCGGGAAGTTCCCCGGCAGCCGCTCCCCCGCCGGTCCGCGTGTCACCGCGCGCACCAGCAGTTCCCCGCCCACGAACGCGCCGCGCCAGGACGCCCCGAGTCCGCCGAACAGCTCGTCGCGGTCGCCGCGGGAGCGGGGCCGGCCGTGGCCGACCTTGAACGCGCGGATCTGCGGGGCGAGCCGCTCGTAGGTGGCCCGGTCGTCCGTGGACAGCGTGGCCACCAGCGCCCCGTTGGAGGCGTTCATCGCGGCCAGCAGCTCCGCCTCCGTGTCGACCAGGACGATGGTGTCGACCGGGCCGAACGGCTCCGCGTGGTGCAGGGGTGAGGAGCGCGGCGGGTTGAGGAGTGTGACGGGCTGGACGTAGGCGGAGGTGTCCTGCCCGGGCAGGAAGTGCGCGTCGCCGGGGCTGGCGCGGTGCAGCGGCACCGCCCCGCGCTCGACCGCCTCGGCCACCTGGTCCTGCAACTCCTTCGCCTTCGCCGCGTTGATCACCGGTCCGAAGTCCAGCTCCGGGCAGGGATCGCCGGGCTGCTCCACGGCGAGCGGATGCCCGACCCTGAGCGCGCGGACCGCCGGGAGGTACGCGGCCAGGAACGCGTCGAACAGCTGCCGCTGGACGACGAAGCGCGGGTACGCCGTGCAGCGCTGCTTGCCGCAGTCGAAGAGCTTGGGGATCACCGCGGTGAGCGCGTCCCAGTCCGAGTGGTTCCAGATGCCCCAGGTGTTGAGTCCCTCCTGTTCGAGTACGTGGCGTTTGCCGAGGTCGGCGACGGCCGTGGCCACCGCGGCGCCGGTGTCGCGGCCGCCGACGAAGGAGACGCAGCCGATCTCGGGCGCCCGTACGAGCGCCTCGGACAGCTCGCTCCCGCTGCCGCTGACGAGGGTCACGGGGATCCCCTCGCGGGCGGCGAGCGCGCAGGCCAGGGTGAGACAGGCGACGCCGCCGTCGGTCGGGGTCTTGGCGATGACCGCGTTGCCTGCCAGTGCCTGGACCAGCACTGCGTGAACGAGCACGCTCATCGGGTAGTTCCAGCTGGCGATGTTGGACACGGGCCCGTCCAGCGGGGCCCGGTCGGCGAGCATCGGCTCGATGCCGTCGACGTACCAGCGGACCCCGTCGATCGCCCGGTCGACGTCCGCCTGGGCGAGCCGCCAGGGTTTGCCGATCTCCCAGACGAGCAGCAGCGCGAGGAGCGCGCGGTGTTCGGCGAGAGCGTCGAGGGTGGCCGCCAGGCGGGCCCGGCGCTCCGGCAGCGGGACGTGCCGCCAGGCCCGGTGCTGGTCGAGGGCGGCGCGCACGGCCTGCCGGGCGGTGGCCCCGTCCAGGCGCGGCGGGCCGGTGATCGGGCTGCCGTCGACCGGGCTGACGGCGGGCAGGACCCGGCCGTCCGCTTGCCAGCCGGCGTTCCAGAGGTTGAGGACCCGGTCGTCGCGGAAGGCCTCGGGTGCGGCGGCGAGACAGCGCTGCCAGGCGTCGGGCCAGGACGTGCCGGCTTTCAGGGTGAGGGGGGGTGCCATGCGGTTGCTCCGCTCTCGGTGCACGGTCGGGGGGGCGGACAGACGGGCTCGGGCGGCCCGCCCCGGTGTGGACTCACGGCCCGCCACGGGTCTCGGCTCGAACGGCCCGCAGGTCTGGACTCGAACGGCCCGCAGGTCTGGACTCGAACGGCCCACCACGGACCGGGCTCGGCCGACGGCTACGGCCTGAGATCGAACGACCCACCGCGGGTCTCGGCTCGAACGGCCCACCACGGACCCGGCTCGGCCGGCCGCTACGGGCCTGAGATCGAACGACCCACCGCGGGTCTCGGCTCGAACGGCCCACCACGGACCCGGCTCGGCCGACCGCCGCAGGCCTGCGATCGAACGACCCACCGCGGGTCTCGGCTCGAACGACCCACCACGGACCCGGCTCGGCCGACCGCCGCAGGCCTGAGATCGAACGACCCGCCACGGGCCTGCGATCGAACGACCCGCCACGGGCCTGCGATCGAGCGGCCCGCGGATCTCGGCTCGAACGACCCGCGGCTCTGGACTCGAACGGCCCGTCGCGGGGCCGGCTCAGACGGCCCGCTGCCGGTCTTCGAGCAGGGCGAGCACGAGCTTCGCGGTCTCGGTAGGGGTGCTGCCCACCCGCACACCGACCGCCTCCAGTGCCTCCTTCTTCGCCCGGGCCGTACCGGAGGAGCCGGACACGATCGCGCCCGCGTGCCCCATGGTCTTGCCCTCGGGCGCGGTGAATCCGGCGATGTAGCCGACGACGGGCTTGGTGACGTGCTCGCGGATGTACGCCGCCGCGCGTTCCTCGGCGTCGCCGCCGATCTCGCCGATGAGCACGATCAGGTCGGTGTCGGGGTCGTCCTCGAAGGCGGCGAGGCAGTCGATGTGCGTGGTGCCGACGACGGGGTCGCCGCCGATGCCGACGCAGGTCGAGAAGCCGACGTCGCGCAGCTCGTACATGAGCTGGTACGTCAGCGTGCCCGACTTGGAGACCAGGCCGATGCGGCCCGGTTTGGTGATGTCGGCCGGGATGATGCCCGCGTTGGACTGGCCCGGGGTGATGAGGCCCGGGCAGTTGGGGCCGATGACGCGCGTGCCCTTCTCCCGGGCGTAGGCGGTGAAGGCGACGGAGTCGTGGACGGGGATGCCCTCGGTGATGACGACCGCGAGCCCGATTCCGGCGTCGGCGGCCTCGACGACGGCCGCCTTGGCGAAGGCGGGCGGCACGAAGACGACGGTGACGTCCGCTCCGGTCGCGCGCCTGCCCTCGGCGACCGAGCCGTAGACGGGTACGGCCGTGGGGGCGCCTCCCAGGCCGTTCGGGCTGCGGGGGACGTCGAAGTCGACGGTGCGGCCGGCCTTGCGGGGGTTGACGCCGCCGACGACGTTGGTGCCGGCCGCGAGCATCCGCCGGGTGTGCTTCATGCCTTCGCCGCCGGTCATGCCCTGGACGAGGACCTTGCTCTCCTTGGTGAGGTGGATGGCCATGGCGTTCCCTCTCCTCAGGCCGTGGTGGCGAGTTCGGCGGCACGGGCGGCGGCGCCGTCCATGGTGGTGACCTGCTCGACCAGCGGGTGCGCGTGCTCGTCGAGGACGGCCCGGCCCCGGGCCGCGTTGTTGCCGTCGAGGCGCACGACGAGCGGTTTGGTCAGCCGGACGCTGTCCAGTGCCTGGACGATGCCGTCGGCGACCGCGTCGCAGGCGGTGATGCCGCCGAAGACGTTGACGAGGACGGACTTCACGTCCGGGTCGGAGAGGATGACCGACAGTCCGCCGGCCATGATCCGGGCACTGGCACCGCCGCCGATGTCGAGGAAGTTGGCGGGCCGCGCACCGCAGCCCGCGACCACGTCGAGGGTCGACATGACGAGCCCGGCGCCGTTGCCGATGATGCCGACCTCGCCGTCGAGCTTGACGTAGTTGAGGCCCTTGGCGGCGGCCGTCGCCTCCAGCGAGTCGCCGTGCACGACGTCGTCGGCGCCCCACCGGGCCCGGCGGAAGCGGGCGTTGTCGTCGAGGGTGACCTTGCCGTCCAGGGCGAGGACCTGCCCCTGCCGGGTGCGCACGAGCGGGTTCACCTCGACCAGGAGGGCGTCCTCGCGGACCAGGACCTCCCAGAGCCGGACGAGGACGTCCACGGTCTGCGGCGGCAGTCCGGCGGCTTGTGCGATCTCGCCCGCCTGGGCGGAGGTGACGCCCCGGGCCGGGTCGACGGGGACGCGGGCCACGGCGTCGGGCCGGGTGGCGGCCACCTCCTCGATGTCCATACCGCCTTCGGCCGAGGCGATCGCGAGGAACCGGCCCGCCGTGCGGTCGAGTACGTAGGACACGTAGAACTCGGTCTCGATGTCCACGGGCTGGGCCAGCATCACCGTGCCGACCGTGTGGCCCTTGATGTCCATGCCGAGGATCTGACGGGCGGTGAGCTCCGCCGCGGCGGGGTCGGCGGCGAGCCTGACACCGCCCGCCTTGCCCCGTCCGCCGGTCTTGACCTGGGCCTTGACCACCACGCGTCCGCCGAGCCTGCGGGCGATGTCGCGTGCCTCCTTGGGCGAGTCGGTGACCTCGGCCCTCGGCACCGAGATGCCGTGTTCTTCGAAGAGTTCCCTTGCCTGGTGCTCGTACAGGTCCATTCCGGCTCCTGACTGAAAGTGCCGCACGCCCCCTGGACACCACCCACCGGATGCGGGATAACAAGCTTCATACAGTATTCGTCGACTGTATGCAATGTACCGCGAGCCGCTCCAACCCCCTACGAAGGGACAGGACTTCGCCATGCCCGACGACACCCAGGACGTGATCTCCGGTGGTCATCTCGTAGCCAAGGCGCTGAAGGCCGAGGGGGTCGACCGCATCTACACGCTGTGCGGCGGCCACATCATCGACATCTACGACGGCTGCGTGGACGAGGGCATCGAGGTCGTCGACGTCCGTCACGAACAGGTCGCCGCCCACGCCGCCGACGGCTACGCACGCATCACCGGCAAGCCCGGCTGCGCCGTGGTCACCGCGGGCCCGGGGACCACCGACGCCGTCACCGGGGTCGCCAACGCCTTCCGCGCGGAGTCCCCGATGCTGCTGATCGGTGGTCAGGGTGCCCTCACCCAGCACAAGATGGGCTCTCTGCAGGACCTGCCGCACGTCGACATGATGAACCCCATCACCAAGTTCGCGGCGACCGTGCCGGACACGGCGCGCGCGGCGGACATGGTGTCCATGGCGTTCCGCGAGTGCTTCCACGGCGCGCCGGGCCCCTCCTTCCTGGAGATCCCGCGCGACGTGCTCGACGCCAAGGTGCCGGCCGGGAAGGCACATGTGCCCCAGGCCGGTGCCTACCGTGCCTCGACCCGCTCGGCCGGCGACCCGGAGGCGGTCGAGAGGCTCGCCGACCTGCTGGTGCACGCGGAGAAACCGGCCATCCTGCTCGGCAGCCAGGTCTGGACGACGCGGGGCACCGAGTCGGCCATCGAGCTGGTGCGCACGCTGAACATCCCCGCCTACATGAACGGCGCCGGCCGCGGCACCCTGCCACCCGGCGACCCGCACCACTTCCAGCTCTCGCGCCGGTACGCCTTCTCCAACGCCGACGTCATCGTCATCGTCGGCACGCCCTTCGACTTCCGCATGGGCTACGGCAAGCGGCTGTCGGCGGACGCGACCGTCGTGCAGATCGACCTCGACTACCGCACCGTCGGCAAGAACCGCGACATCGACCTCGGCATCGTCGGCGACGCCGGGCTCGTGCTGAAGTCGGTGACCGAGGCGGCCTCCGGGCGCGTCGACGGCGGGGCGTCGAAGCGCAAGGAGTGGCTGGACGAGCTGCGGGCGGCCGAGCAGACCGCCCTGGAGAAGCGGCTGCCCAGCCTGAGGTCGGACGCCTCACCCATCCACCCGTACCGTCTGGTCAGCGAGATCAACGACTTCCTCACCGAGGACTCCATCTACATCGGCGACGGCGGCGACATCGTCACCTTCTCCGGGCAGGTCGTGCAGCCCAAGTCGCCCGGGCACTGGATGGACCCGGGCCCGCTCGGCACGCTCGGCGTCGGCGTCCCGTTCGTGCTCGCGGCCAAGCAGGCCCGGCCCGACAAGGAGGTCGTCGCGCTCTTCGGTGACGGCGCGTTCTCCCTGACCGGCTGGGACTTCGAGACTCTCGTCCGCTACGACCTCCCCTTCGTCGGCATCGTCGGCAACAACTCCTCCATGAACCAGATCCGCTACGGCCAGGCCGCCAAGTACGGCAAGGACCGCGAGCGGGTCGGCAACACCCTCGGTGACGTCCACTACGACAAGTTCGCCCAGATGCTCGGCGGTTACGGCGAGGAGGTCCGCGACCCCGCCGACATCGGCCCCGCCCTCCGGCGCGCCCGCGAGTCCGGCAAGCCGTCCCTGATCAACGTCTGGGTCGACCCCGACGCGTACGCCCCCGGAACCATGAACCAGACCATGTACAAGTGAGGAGCGCTTGGCATGACCCAGACCTCGACCAGGGCTCTCGACGGCATCCGCGTCCTGGACATGACCCACGTCCAGTCCGGGCCCTCGGCGACCCAGCTGCTCGCCTGGCTCGGCGCGGACGTCGTCAAGCTGGAGGCACCGACCGGTGACATCACGCGCAAGCAGCTGCGTGATCTGCCGGACGTCGACTCCCTCTACTTCACGATGCTCAACTGCAACAAGCGGAGCATCACCCTCAACACCAAGACCGAGCGCGGCAAGGAGATCCTGACCGAGCTGATCCGGCGTTCCGACGTGATGGTCGAGAACTTCGGGCCGGGCGCGGTCGACCGCATGGGCTTCACCTGGGACCGCATCCAGGAGATCAATCCGCGTATCGTCTATGCCTCCATCAAGGGGTTCGGCGAGGGCCCGTACACCAACTTCAAGGCGTACGAGGTCGTCGCGCAGGCCATGGGCGGGTCGATGTCGACCACCGGTTTCGAGGACGGGCCGCCGCTGGCGACGGGGGCCCAGATCGGGGACTCGGGGACGGGTGTGCACGCCGTGGCGGGCATCCTCGCCGCGCTCTACCAGCGGGAGCGCACCGGTCGCGGGCAGCGGGTCAACGTGGCCATGCAGCACGCCGTGCTGAACCTGTGCCGGGTGAAGCTGCGGGACCAGCAGCGTCTGGCACACGGGCCGCTCGCTGAATATCCCAACGAGGACTTCGGCGACGAGGTTCCCAGGTCGGGGAACGCGTCCGGCGGCGGCCAGCCCGGCTGGGCGGTCAAGTGCGCGCCGGGCGGGCCGAACGACTACGTGTACGTCATCGTGCAGCCCGTCGGCTGGCGGCCGATCAGCGAGCTCATCGGCCGGCCCGAGCTGGCCGACGACCCCGAGTGGGCGACGCCCGAGGCGCGGCTGCCCAAGCTCAGCAAGATGTTCCAGCTGATCGAGGAGTGGTCCTCGACGCTGCCCAAGTGGGAGGTGCTGGAGCGGCTCAACGGGCACAACATCCCCTGCGGGCCGATCCTGTCCACGCGGGAGATCATCGAGGACCGTTCGCTGGTCGCCAACGAGATGGTCGTGACCGTGCCCCACCCGCAGCGGGGCGAGTTCGTGACGGTCGGCAGCCCGCTCAAGCTGTCCGACTCCCCCGTCGAGGTGACCAGCTCTCCGCTGCTCGGCGAGCACAACGAAGAGGTCTACGTCGGCGAACTCGGCCTCGGTGACGAGGAACTGCGCCTGCTCAAGTCGAACGGGGTGATCTGACGTGATGGCCGAGGACCGCCTGGCGCGGGTGCGCTCCCTGCTCGACTCGGTGCGGGCCGAGGGCCGGACCGCGCTGACCGCGCCCGAGGGCAAGGTGCTCGCCGACGCCTACGGCATCGCCGTACCGGGCGAGGAACTGGCGACCGACGTCGACGAGGCCGTCGCGTTCGCCGCGCGCTTCGGCGGGCCGGTCGTGATGAAGATCGTCTCGCCGGACATCCTGCACAAGACCGACGCGGGCGGGGTGATCGTCGGCGTCGAGGGTGCCGTCGGCGTGCGGGCCGCGTTCCACACCATCGTCGACAACGCGCGCGCCTACGACCCGAAGGCCCGCATCTCGGGCGTGCAGGTCCAGGAGCTGCTGCCGCAGGGCCAGGAGGTCATCGTCGGGGCGGTCACGGACCCGACGTTCGGGCAGGTGGTCGCGTTCGGGCTCGGCGGGGTGCTCGTCGAGGTGTTCAAGGACGTCACCTTCCGGCTCGCGCCGGTGGACGCCGACGAGGCACTGTCGATGCTGGACTCGATCCGCTCCGCGGAGATCCTGCGCGGGGTGCGCGGACAGGCCGGTGTGGACCGGTGGGCCGTGGCCGAGCAGATCCGCCGGGTCTCCGAACTCGTCGCCGACTTCCCGGAGATCGCGGAGGTCGACCTCAACCCGGTGATCGCCACCGCGGAGGGAGCGGTGGCGGCCGACATCCGGGTGATCCTCGCCGAGTCGCGGCCCCCGGCGCGCCGGAAGTACTCCAGGGACGAGATCCTCACCTCGATGCGCCGACTGATGCAGCCCGCCTCGGTCGCCGTCATCGGCGCCTCCAACGAGCAGGGCAAGATCGGCAATTCGGTGATGCGCAACCTCGTCGACGGGGGTTTCGCGGGCGGCATCCACCCGGTGAACCCCAGGGCCGATGACATTCTGGGCCGCAAGGCGTACAAGAGTGTCACGGACGTTCCCGGTGAGGTGGATGTGGCGGTCTTCGCGATCCCCGCCAGGTTCGTGGCCTCGGCCCTGGAAGAGGTGGGACGCAAGAAGATCCCGAACGCCGTGCTGATCCCCTCCGGGTTCGCGGAGACCGGCGAACACGAACTCCAGGCGGAGATCGTGGCGATCGCCGAGCGGCACGGGGTGCGCCTGCTGGGACCGAACATCTACGGCTACTACTCGACCTGGCAGGACCTGTGCGCCACGTTCTGCACCCCCTACGACGTCAAGGGCGGGGTGGCGCTGACCTCGCAGTCGGGCGGCATCGGGATGGCCATCCTGGGCTTCGCCCGCACCACCAGGACGGGCGTCTCGGCGATCGTCGGGCTCGGCAACAAGTCGGACCTGGACGAGGACGATTTCCTGACCTGGTTCGGCGAGGACCCGCACACCGAGTGCATCGCGATGCACCTGGAGGACCTCAAGGACGGGCGGGCCTTCGTGGCGGCCGCGCGGGCGACCGTGCCGAAGAAGCCGGTGATCGTCCTCAAGGCGGGCCGTACGGCGGCGGGCGCGAAGGCTGCCGGTTCGCACACCGGCGCCCTGGCCGGGGACGACGCGGTCTACGACGACATCCTCCGCCAGGCCGGTGTCATCCGGGCGCCGGGGCTGAACGACATGCTGGAGTACGCGCGCGCGTTGCCCGTACTGCCCGCTCCCCGGGGCGACAACGTCGTGATCATCACGGGCGCCGGGGGCAGCGGGGTGCTGCTCTCCGACGCGGTGACGGACAACGGCCTGTCGCTGATGGAGATACCGCCGGACCTCGACGAGGCGTTCCGGAGGTTCATCCCGCCCTTCGGGGCGGCGGGCAACCCGGTGGACATCACCGGGGGCGAGCCGCCGTCGACGTACGAGGCGACGATCCGGCTGGGGCTGGAGGATCCGCGCATCCACGCGCTCGTCCTGGGCTACTGGCACACGATCGTCACTCCTCCGATGGTCTTCGCGGAGCTGACCGCACGCGTGGTGGCCGAGTTCCGCGAACGCGGGATCGACAAGCCCGTGGTGGCGTCGCTCGCGGGGGACGTGGAGGTCGAGGAGGCCTGCCGGTACCTCTTCGAGCGCGGGGTCGTGGCGTACCCGTACACGACCGAGAAGCCGGTGGCCGTGCTCGGCGCGAAGTACCGCTGGGCGCGGGAGGCGGGGCTGCTGGGGGGCGGTACATGAGGTGAGGCAGCGGGGGGCCGGCCGACGGTGCGCGTCGGCCGGCGCCGGGACCCGCACGCGCACGAAAGGCATGGGACAGGGGGCGCTGGCCAGATCTTTCGACGCAAGGGGTGCGACACGACATGACAACGACCGATCTGCCCACCTCGGTTCCCTACCGGGAGGTCACCGACGCGAACGGCCGCGTCTACCGCCTCGGTGAGACCGACATCGACATCATGGGCCGTAAGCGCAAGTGGATGGTGATCCTGCCCTGGATCGGCATGATGGGCATCTCCTCCGCCGAGTACGCGTTCGCGTCCGCCGAGGAGACCCTGCACACGGCGCACAGCTGGGACAGCATGCACATCTTCTGGATGATGACCGTCTGGGTCTTCTTCCAGGCCGCGGTGGCCTTCCCCGCGGGAAAACTGCGCGAGAGCGGAAGGCTTCCGGCCCGCTGGGCCATGATGTGCGGCTCGGTGGGCACCCTCATGGGCTACCTCTCCCTGGCCTTCGCGCCGCACGTCGTCTTCGCCTACATCGGCTTCAGCATGTTCAGCGGCATGGGCGCGGGCATGGTGTACGCCACCTGCGTCAACATGGTCGGCAAGTGGTATCCCGAGCGCAAGGGCGGCAAGACGGGCTTCGTCAACGGCGGTTTCGCCTACGGCTCGGTTCCCTTCGTGTTTCTCTTCAACGGCTACATGGACCTCACCAACTTCCGCTGGGTACTGGTCTCGGTGGGCGTGTTCCTGGCCGGGATCGTGGCCTGCTCCGGCTACTTCTTCAAGGACCCCCCGAAGAACTGGTGGCCCGCCGGCATCGACCCGCTCAACCCGCCGAATGACCCGCGCGCGGCCCGTTCGCTGCGCATGAACCCGCCGGCGGTGCGCCAGTACTCCCCCAGGGAGGCGTGGAAGACCGGCCGGGTGGCCCTGATGTGGTTCTGCCTGGCGTGCACGTCCGGCGTGAACATCTTCGGCATCGCCTTCCAGGTGGAGATCGGCGAGGAGGCCGGATTCGCGGGCGGCGTCGTCGCCACGGCCATGTCCCTGAAGGCCATCGTCAACGGCACCGGCCGCGGTGTCATCGGCTGGCTCTCCGACCTCTACGGCCGCAAGCGGTGCCTGCTGGTCGTGTGCGTCATCCTGGGCCTGTCCCAGTACGGCATCCTCATGTCGGCGAACGCCGGGAACCTGCCGCTGTTCCTGGTCTTCTCCTCCATCTCCGGTTTCGGCGGCGGCGCCATCTTCCCGATGTTCGCCGCGCTGACCGCCGACTACTTCGGTGAGAACAACAACGCGTCCAACTACGGCATGGTCTACAGCGCCAAGCTCGTCTCCGGCCTGGGAGCGGGCATGGGTGCCGTGGTGGTCGGCGCCTGGGGACACTCCGGTGCCTTCGTCCTGGCCGGGTCCATCTCCCTGCTCGCCGGCTGCGTAGCCGTGTTCCTCACCCCGCCGGGACGCGACAAGCGACCGCGCCGCGTCGCTCCGAACCCGCAGCCGCTCGGCGAGGACACCACCTGACACGACGGCGGACCCGCACGCCGCATCGTCCGCACCCGCGCCGCACACCGTCCCCGCTCGCAGCACGACCGACTTCCACGGCCGCGTCCACCGCCTCGGCGGGGCCGGCGGGCCCGCTCCGGGCCGGGCGCGGCCCGTGTGCTGAGCCTGCCCCACGTGAGGAGGCCCCTTCCCGGTTGCGGGGAGGGGCCTCCTCATGCCGTTTCGTCGCTCAGCACTTCTCCCGCAGCGAGTGCAGGTGCGCGCTGGAGCGGCGCGCGAAGGTGAAGGACTCGGCCGGGTTGTCGTGCTCGGCCTGCCAGTGGTGGGCCAGACGGTGGCCGCGCAGGCGGGTCACGGCGGAGATGAACCGCTGGTAGTCGATGTCGCCGTCGCCGACGTCGGTCATGCGGTAGCCGTACGGGTCCGACGGGACGCTCTCGCCGTCCTTGACGTGGAACAGCGGGTAGCGGTCGGGCTGCCGCAGCACGTAGTCGAGCGGCTCGAACGGCGCGGCCGTGCCGTCGGGCCGCTTGGAGAAGCGGAACTGGCCGACGTACGCCCAGTAGATGTCCATCTCCAGGTACACCAGGTCCGGGTCGGTCTCCTCGAGCAGGATGTCGTAGAGGCGGACCTTGGGGTCGTCGGTGGCGAAGGAGAACTCCTCGGAGTGGTTGTGCTGGTAGAACTTCATGCCCCGGGCCTTCGCCGCGGCGCCGTAGGTGTTGAAGTCCTCGGCGGCGCGCTTGAAGGCGTCGACGGTCGAGCCGTAGCGGAACGGGCCGGCGGCGGTGCCGATGTGCTTCAGACCGAGGGCCTGGGCGTCGTCGAGGACCTTGGTGAGGTTCTGCGCGAAGGTGTAGGCGTTCGGGTCGCTCGAGTAGTAGCCGACGTGGCTGCCGATCGGGTTGAGGCCGTGGCTGCGGGCCAGCCGCCTGAGCTGGGCGAGCGTGATGGGGCCCGCCGAGCCCTGGGTGTAGCCGGCGAACTCGACCTCGTCGTAGCCGTACCGCTCCAGTTCCGCGAAGACGGGGCCGAAGCCGAGCGTGGAGACCTTGTCGCGCAGGCTGTACAGCTGGATGCCGAGGCGGCCGGGCGGCAGGACGGGCCGGCCGCGGCCCTTGGAGGCGGCCGCGGTGCCGGTGGTGGCGGAGGCGGGGGCCGCCGTCGCGGGTGCCGCGGCGCCGAGCAGGGCGGCGGCGGTGGCTCCGGCGGCCACGCCGAGCATGCCTCGTCTGCTCAGGCGGTGGCCGAGCTCGGGGTCGGGCTGGGAGAAGCGGCTCATGCGGGGAACTCCTCGTGATCGCGGGGCGTTGTCAGTGGTGAGTGCTTCACTTGTGACCAGTCGGGACCGAGGGCTACGGCCTCAGCCGAGACCGGCGAGTCGGAGCAGCAGTGACTTCACATCGGTGGCCGCGATGCGGTCGCCGACAGCGCGGGGGGTGGAGCAGATGAGGAGCGGACCGTCGTCGTCGCTCTGCGGAAGGCGGCCGTGGCTGCCCCGAATAGGTGAGGGATCCAGGGGCACCACCGCCATGCGGTAGCGCATGCCGAGTTTCTTGCGTGCCAGCGCGGTGGCCGCCTTGACCTTGACGTAGGGGTCGAGGGGATCCATGAACAGCTCGACCGGGTCGTAGCCGGGTTTGCGGTGGATCTCGACGAGTTGCGCGAAGTCGGGCGCGCGGTCGTCGTCGAGCCAGTAGTAGTACGTGAACCAGGCGTCCGGTTCCGCCACGGCGACGAGTTCACCGGCGCGCGGATGGTCGAGGTGGTGGGTCTTCTTGCCCTCGTCGTCGAGGAGTTGCTCGATGCCGGGCAGGCCGTCGAGGGCGGCGCGGGTGGCGTCGAGGTCCTCGGGGCGGCGCACGTAGACGTGGGCGATCTGGTGGTCGGCGACCGCGAAGGCCCGGGAGGTCATCGGGTCGAGGTACTCCATGCCGTCCTGGGTGTGCACCTCCAGCAGGCCGGCCCGGCGCAGGGCGCGGTTGATGTCGACGGGCCGGTTCACGCGGGTGATGCCGTACTCGGACAGGGCGACGACCGTGCGGCCCTCGGCCCGGGCCTCGTCCAGGAGCGGGACCAGGGCGTTGTCGAGGTCGGTGGCCGCCTTCAGGGAGCGGGGGTCGTCGGGGCCGAACCGCTGCAGGTCGTAGTCGAGGTGAGGGAGGTAGCACAGGGCCAGGTCGGGGTGGCGGGTGCGGATGATGTGGCGGGTCGCGTCGATGATCCACCGGCTGGAGACGAGGTCCGCGCCCGGGCCCCAGAAGTGGAAGAGGGGGAACGTGCCGAGTTTCTCGGTGAGTTCGTCGTGCAGGGCGGGCGGCCGGGTGTAGCAGTCGGGTTCCTTGCGGCCGTCGGCGTAGTAGACGGGACGCGGGGTGACGGTGATGTCGGTGTCGGCGCCCATGGCGTACCACCAGCAGATGTTGGCGACGGTGTAGCCGGGGTGCGTGCGGCGGGCGGCGTCCCACAGTTTGTCGCCGGCCACGAGCCCGTTGTGCTGGCGCCACAGCAGGACGTCGCCGAGTTCGCGGAAGTACCAGCCGTTGCCGACGATGCCGTGCTCGGAGGGCATGGTGCCGGTGAGGAACGTGGACTGGGCGGCGCAGGTGACGGCGGGCAGGACGGTGCCCAGCGGGGCGACGGAGCCGGACCGGCCGAGCGCCTTGAGGTGGGGCATGTGGTCGAGGAGACGGGGGGTGAGGCCGACGACGTCGAGGACGAGGAGCGGGGTCGGGCGGTCCGTGCCGGCCGGGGCCGGCTGCTCGGGGGTGCTCATGGCAGCTCCTTCAGGCCGAGGTCCGTCAGCAGGTCGCGGGCGAGGGCGAGTTCGGCGGCGATGCCCTCGGCGAGCTGGGCGCGGCCCTTGGGGCGCAGTTCGGGCGGGAGGGCCTGCCAGGTGTAGGTCTCGACCTCCAGGTGGCGGGTGAGCGGGGTGGGCCCGCCGACGAGCCGGGTCAGTGCGGCCTTCAGGACCGGGAGGGTGGAGGTGAGGGGCGCGGCGGGGGCCGCGTGCAGGGGGACGTGGAAGTGGGCGCGCCAGGGTGAGGCGTCCGGCAGGGCGTGGCCGGCGAGGGCCTCGTCGAGATCGTCGGTGGCGCGCAGCCCGGCGGCGGTGGCGGTGCGGGTCTGGTGCAGGAAGCGGGGTTCGGCGAAGGCGGCGAGTGCCTCGCGGACCTCGGGCCGATGGGGGTGTTCGGCGTGCAGGGCGGCGGAGAGCTGGGCTTTGACGACGGGGACGCGGGCTGCGGCGAGGGCGTCCAGGGCGGTGTGCGGGTCCTCGAAGGAGGTGGCGAGGTGGCAGGTGTCCACGCAGATGCCGATGCGGTCGCGGCCGATCGCGGAGAGCGGGGCGATAACGTCGCGGGTGGTCTCGACGACGCAGCCGGGTTCCGGTTCCAGGCCGACACGCAGGGAGCGGCCGGTGAGTTCCTCGATGGCGTCGAGGCGCTCGGCGAGGGTGCGCAGGGCGGCGTGTGCGGCCTCGGCCCGCCGGTCGTCGTAGGCGGTGCGCCAGGCCAGGGGCAGGGTGGAGATGGTGCCGTCGGTGACATCGTCGGGGAGGAGCCCGGCGAGGACGCGGGCCAGGGCGGTGGTGTGGTCCAGGCGCTCCCGGTCGGCCCAGTCCGGTTTGTACACGCGGTACTTGACCTCTTCGGCGCCGAAGCCCTCGTAGGGGAAGCCGTTGAGGGTGACGACCTCGAGGCCGCGCCGGTCGAGTTCGGTGCGCAGGCCGCGCAGGGCCGCGGGGTCGGTGACCAGGGCGTGGGCGGCGCCCCTGGCGAGCCACAGCCCGATGCCGAGCCGGTCGCGGCCGAGGCGGCGGCGGACGGGTTCGCAGTGGTCGCGGAGCTGGGCGAGGACGCCGTCGAGGGTCTCGGCGGGGTGGACGTTGGTGCAGTAGGCGAGGTGGACGGTGGTGCCGTCGGGGTGGCGGAAGCGCATGGCTCAGGCCTCCGCTGCGGGGACGCGGGCCGGGTCCCCGGGCCCGGGGTCCGGCTGCGGGTCCTTCGGGGCGCCGCGCAGGATGGAGTTGCCCTCGTGGGTGGCCCCGGTGCCGGTGACGTCGAGGTTCAGGCGACCGCTGAGCCCGTAGAAGGCGACCGGGTTGCGCCACAGCACCTGGTCGACGGTGTCCTCGTCGAAGCCCTCGGCGAGCATCAGGTCGGCGACCTTGCGGGTCTTGAGCGGATCGCTCTTTCCCCAGTCGGCGGCGGAGTTGACCAGGACCTGCTCGGGGCCGTAGGCGCGCAGGATGGCGACCATCCGCTCCTCGTCCATCTTGGTGTCCGGATAGACGGAGAAGCCGAGCCAGCAGCCGCTGTCCTTGGCCTCCTTGACGGTGGTCTCGTTGAGGTGGTCGACCAGGACGCGTTCCGCGGGCAGGGCGGACTCCCGGACGGCGTCGAGGGTGCGGCGCAGCCCGGCGAGCTTGTCGCGGTGCGGGGTGTGCACGAGGGCGGGCAGGCCGTGGTCGGCGGCGAGCTGCAGCTGCGTGGCGAGGGCGGTGTCCTCGGCGGGGGTCATCGAGTCGTAGCCGATCTCCCCGACGGCCACGACGTTGTCCTTGACGAGATACCGGGGCAGTTCGTCGAGGACGGGCACGCAGCGCGGATCGTTCGCCTCCTTGGGGTTGAGGGCGATCGTGCAGTGGTGGGCGATGCCGTACTGGGCGGCGCGGAAGGGCTCCCAGCCCAGGAGGGCGTCGAAGTAGTCGCGGAAGGAGGCGGGCGAGGTCCGGGGCTGGCCGAGCCAGAAGGCGGGCTCGACGACGGCGCGGACGCCGGCTGCGTACATGGCCTCGTAGTCGTCGGTGGTCCGGGAGGTCATGTGGATGTGGGGGTCGAAGATGCGCATCAGGACTCCTTGCCGTGGGGGTGGTCCGGCCCCGGGGCAGGGGTGGCGGACTCGGTCAGGTCCAGGACGCGGTACAGGTCCTCGGGGACGGGGCGGCCGGCGGCGGTGCGCTCGGCGGCGTAGTCGCCCAGCATGCGCGCGAGTTCGCCGTCGCCGCGGGCCCGCCGGGGCAGGTCCGCGACGTGGTCGACGGGCACGCCGGTGAACAGGCACTTCAGTACGGCGTGTCGCCAGGCATGGGCGTCCAGGTGCCGGGCGGCGTACGGACCGACGGCGGCGGTGAGGAGCCGGGTGTCGTTGGTGCGCAGGGCGTCCTCGACGAGCGGCAGGGCGGCCGGGCCGGACACGAGGTGCGGCAGGGCGTGCAGGACGGCGCGGCGTTCGTCGGCCGTGCCCTGGAAGTACACGCGGGTCAGGGCGTCGGTGCCGGCCCGTGCCGCGTGGAGGATGAGGACGCGTGCGTGGTCCGCGTGGGCGGCCCCGCAGCGGCGGCCGGCCTCGGCCAGACGCAGTTCCCACGCGGAGATGGGCCCGTGGATGCCGGGGTGGGCGGCGGCCTCGTCCAGGGCGCGCTCCAGCCAGGCGCGGGCGTCCGGGTCGAGGTCGGTGGTCAGGCGGCGGTGGAGGTCGGCGGGCGAGGGGAGGGTGAGGGCCGCCGTGTCGGGGGTGGGTGAGTCGGTGCGGGTTCTGCTGCTGCGGGTGTCCGGGTTGCTCTCGGTTCTCGCCGCGGGGGTGGCGCGGGGGTGGGTCATGGGGTGCTGCTCCCTTCAGGGGTGGTGGAGGGAGCGCCGTGGGGTGGCGCGGCCTGCTGGAGGGCCGGAACGGGGGACGGCGGCGCGGTGGCCGCGGCGGCCTGCTCGGCGTGGCGGAGGAAGGGCAGGGAGTGGGCGGCGAAGTGCGGGCCCGCGTGGGAGTGGCGGGGCAGCTCGACGACGGTCAGGCCCTGGTAGCCGGTGGCGGCGAGGGCCGCCAGGACCGGCGGGAAGTCGATCTCCCCGTCCCCGAAGGGGAGGTGCTCGTGGACGCCGCGCCGCATGTCCTCGATCTGGACGTGCCGCAGCCATGGGGCGGCGGCCCGGACGCAGTCGGCGGGAGGCAGGGGTTCGAGACACTGGCAGTGGCCGATGTCCAGGGTGAGGCCGAGCGGCTCGGGGTCGCCGAGGGCGCGGCGCAGGTGGTGGAAGTCGGCGAGGGTGGCGAGGAGGTGGCCGGGCTCGGGTTCGACGGCGAGCGGGACGCCGGCGGTGGCTGCGGCGTCCAGGACGGGGGTGAGGGTCGCGGCGAGGCGTTTCCAGGCGGTGCCGGAGTCGGTGCCCTCGGGGACGATGCCGCTGAAGCAGTGCACCGCGTGGGCGCCGAGGTCGGCGGCGACACGGACGGCCCGGACGAGGAGGTCGACACGGCGGGCCCGGTCCTCGGGGTCCGGGTCGAGCAGCGACGGGCCGTGCTTGCGCCGCGGGTCGAGCACATAACGGGCGCCGGTCTCCACGGTGACACCCAGGCCCAGCGCGTCCAGCCGCTGCGCGACCCGCCGGGTGCGGGCGGCGAGGTCGGGGGCGAGCGGGTCGAGGTGCATGTGATCGAGGGTCAGCCCGACGCCGTCGTAGCCGAGGTCGGCGAGGAGGGAGAGGGCGTCGTCGAGACGGAGGTCAGCGAGCCCGTTGGTGCCGTAGCCGAAGCGGAGGGGGGTGACAGCGGCGGGTTGACTGGCGGGTCGGGCGGGTGAGGCGGTCGTCGCGGAGCTGGTGCGGGGGTTGCCCGGAGTCGTGCCGGGGCCGGCCGCGAGGGGCCCGGTGGGCGTCGGATGGTGGGCCGAGGCGTGGGGCACGGCGGACGCGGGCTGATCGCCCGAGGCCGCCCGGAGCCCGGAGGGCATCTCGCGGTCCGCCGCCGCCTGAGGTGAGGCGGTCGTCGCGGGGCCGGCCGACGTGTGGGGCGCTTCGTGGCTCATGTGACGCTCACCTTCTTCGCGAACTTCGCTCCGAGCGGGGCCAGGGCGGTGATGAGGAGCGCGGCGGCCGTGCCCCGAAAGCGGGCGGTGAGGGCGGCCTGGAGGGGGATCGTGGCGCGGATGCCGGCTCCGACGGCGCGTTGGGTGAGAGGAGGTGACGGGTTCAGGGCGGCGTGGAGGTAGGGGCGGGCGGCGGTCGCGGCGTAGGTGGCCGCGCAGGCGGCGGTGAGCAGCTCGGCTGTCGCGTCCCGGGGGTGCCGGCGGCCGGTTCGGGAGCCGGCCGGGTTGCGGGCCGTCGCCGGGGAGCGGCCGGGTGCCGGTTCCTCAGGCCGCCGCGTCACCGCGCGGCTCAGCAGGGCGGTCGTCGCGAGGGCCGCCAGTGGGGCCAGGGGGGATCCGCCCCGGGCCTCCTGGCGGGAGACCGTCGTCACGGCGACGGTGTGGGTGCCGAGGAGGGCGGCGGAGGGCAGGGCCTGGGCGGTGCGGCCGGTGGTGGCCGCGGCTCCCAGGAGCAGGTCCAGGCCCCGGGCGGCGCCCATGGCCACGGGTCCGGCCGGGGTGTGCTTCAGGCCGAGGTCGTACGCCCAGACGGTCGCGGCCAGGGGTGCGGCCACGGTCAGGGCCGGTCGCCCGGCGCGGGCGGCCAGGGCCAGCCCGGCCGCGGTGAGCGCGCAGGCCGCCGTGAGCGCGGCGGACGGCCGGATGCGGCCGGACGGCAGGGGGCGGTGCGGGCGTTCGACGGCGTCGACGTCGCGGTCCGCCCAGTCGTTGAGGGCCATGCCCGCCTCGTAGAGGCAGAGGGAGGAACCGATGGCGAGCAGGGTGCGGGCTCCGGGCCGCGCCCCGGCTGCGGCCGCGCCGGCCAGGGCGTCGCCGGGGACGCTGAACAGGGCGGGCAGGCGCAGGAGTTCCGCCCAGGCGCGTCGCGCGCGTCGAGCGCGTCGACGGTCCGGGCGGCCGGTGCCCGTTCGCCCTCCCGTGCCGCGGGCGACGGCCCCGGGGGCCGCCGTGCCGGTGCCGTCGGGGCGTGATCCGGGGCTCTCGCGCAGCGTCACAGCACGTCCTCCGATGCGTCGGCCCGCTCCCCCGCTTCCACGCCGGGGCTGCCCTCGGCCTCCGTTCCGGGGCCGCCCTCGGCCTCCACGCCACGCCTGGTCCCCGTCCCCGTCCCCGCGGCGAGGCCGCCGTCGGCCTCCGTGCCGAGGTTGTCCTCCGCCTCCACGGCAGGACTGCTCCCAGCCCTCGCGGCGAGGTTGCTCCCCGCCTCCGTACCGAAGCTGCTCCCCGCCCCCGCGCCGAAGCTGCCTTCAACCTGCGCGCTCAGCCTGCTCCCCGCCCCCACGCCAGGACTGCTCCCCGCCTCCGTACCGAGGTCGCTCCGCGCCTCCACGCCGAAGCTGCCCCCCGCCCCCGCGCCCGGGTCCGCCTCGGTCGTCCGGCCCAGTTCGCGTCCGAACCGCACCAGTGCCTCGTACTGCTCGGACAGGCCCGAGGGCCCCTCCCCCACCGGGTCCTTGAAGTAGAAGCCGAGAGGGCCGAGCGGGCCGGACAGGCCCCTGTCGTGGGCGCGGGCGGTGAGCCGGGCGAGGTCGAGCACCAGGGGTGCCGCAAGGGCCGAGTCGCAGCCCTGCCAGATGGTCTGGAGGATCATGCGGGTGCCGAGGAAGCCGCCGAAGGCGATGTGGTCCCAGGCGGTCTTCCAGTCGCCGAGGGCGGGGACGTCGTCGATGTGGACCTCGCCCTCGGGGACGCTGCCGAGGGTGTCGGCGAGGACGCGTTCCTTGCCGGCGTTCTTCGCCGCCGCGGCGGCCGGGTCGGCGAGGGCGGCGCCGTCTCCGCCGCCGAGCAGGTTCGTGCCGGACCAGGCCCGGACGTTCAGGGCCCGCTGCGCGAACATCGGGCCCAGCACGGCGCGCAGCAGGGTCTGCCCGGTCTTGCCGTCCCGGCCGGCGTAGGGCAGGCCGCTGTGCTCGGCCTCGCGGGCGGCGACGGGGTGGTGCATGCCCTCGGAGGGGGTGAAGTTGACGTAGGGGCAGCCCGCGCGCAGGGCGGCCAGGGCGTACAGGGTGCTGGCGGGGAGCGGGGCGCCGGGGCCCTGGGAGGCCGGTTCGGTGGAGGCGACGTTGACCACCACGGTCCGCTCCAGTGCGTGGCGGTGGGTGAAGTCGCGGATGTCGTGGGCGAAGGCCGCGATCAGGTCGGCCTCGCTCCGGGTGTCACCCGGTGTGGGGCCGCCGGGGCGGATCTCCCGCTCGGCCGCGGCGAGTTCGGCGCTGACGGCGGTGGCGACGCCGGGGGGCAGGACGCCGCCGGCGGTCAGGGTCTCGGCGCGTTTGGGGAGGGGGCAGTCGAGGGTGTCGTGGCCGCCGAAGACTAGGTCGGACAGGGCGGGCAGGCCGCTGCCGGCGAACGCGGTTGTCTCGGTGACCATGCCGGTGGGCGGGTGCAGTCCCGCGGCGACGGCGGCGCACCCCGTGACGACGGTGGTGGCGACGGAGCCGCGGGCTCCGATCAGCCACACCCCCACACGCGGTCGGGGAAGGGACGCGGACATGGGCAGCCTCCTGGTCGTGCGCGAACCCGGGGGGAGGGGGGAGACGGCGGGCGGGGGTCCGGCGTCCCCCGCCCGCCGCCGTTCACTGGCCCTGGACGGGCAGTTCCTTGAGCTGGATGTTGCGGAAGGAGACCTGGTCGTCGGCGCCGTGGTTCTGCAGGCCGATGTAGCCGTCGGTCAGGCTCCGCTCGGGGTCCTTGTTGGTGAAGTCGTTGATCTTGACTCCGTTGAGGAACACCTGGAGGCGTTCGCCCTGGACCTTGATCTCGTAGGAGTTCCACTGGCCGGGCGGCCGCAGAACCTGGTCACGGGCCTTGATGTTGGCCGACTTGAAGGAGTAGACGGAGCCCGTGGTGCGGTCGGCCGCGTCCGTGGCGTCGATCTGGATCTCGTAGCCCTTGTTCACGGCGGACCAGGGGTCGTCGGAGGCGGGGAAGCCCACGAAGATCCCGGAGTTGTCGTCGCCCCGCATCTTCCAGTCGAGCTTGAGGGAGTACGACTTGAGTTCCTTGGCCTGGTACCAGAGCAGGCCCATGCCGCCCTCGGACTCCATCACGCCGTCCTTGACGACGAACCTGCCGGGGCCGGCCTGCTTCCAGCCGTCCAGGCTCTGGCCGTTGAAGATCTTCCGGTAGTCCTTGCTCGGCTTGCAGTCCGCCTTGACCTGGCCGGTGGCGTACTGCAGGCCGCCGAGCAGGTGGGCGCGGAAGGCCTCGTCGGCGTAGGACTCCTTGGTGTGGCCGCCGCCGGTGTAGAAGGAGCGGCCGCCGCCGTAGCTCTGGCACCAGGCGATCGGGTGGTCGCCCTTCATGGTGCCGCCCTGGTAGGTGGTCTCGTCCAGGGTGGCGAGGATTTTGGCCTGCTCGCGCGGGTTGGTGCGGTAGTTGTACCACTCGTCGGTGCGCTCCCAGGCGTCGCCCAGGTGCGCGGTGGACGGGTGGTCGTGGTCCTCGACGCGGACGGTGGCCTTCTGGATGGCCGGGTGGGAGTGGAAGTAGGCGCCGACCAGGCCGCCGTAGAACTCCCAGTCGTACTCGGTGTCGGCCGCCGCGTGGATGCCCATGTAGCCACCCCCTCCCGCCACGTAGTCCTCGAACGCCTTCTGCTGCTCGGCGTCGAGCACGTCGCCGGTGGTGGACAGGAAGGCCACCGCGTCGTACTTGGCGAGGTTGGTGGTGGTGAACTGCCGGGCCTCCTCGGTCGCGTCGACCGTGATGCCGGCGGGGCCGCCGAGTTCCTTCAGCGCGGCGATGCCGGCCGGGATGGAGTCGTGGCGGAAGCCGGCGGTCCTGGAGAAGACCAGGACCTTCCTGCCGCCCTTGAACGGCTCCTTGGAGAACTCGAAGTCGTCCACGTCGTAGAGCGCGCCCTCGCCGCCCTTGAAGACCAGGTAGATGTCGGTGGTCTTCTTCGGCAGCGACCGCAGCGGCACGTCGACGTTCTGGAAGGTCTCCCAGCCGCCGGTCGGCGGGATGTACGCCGAGCCGTGCAGCGGTCCCTCGGGCGAGCCGGTGCGCAGCTCGACGAAGCCGCCCGCGCCGCCGGAGGAGGCCCGTACGGTCAGCTTCTTCTGCCCGTCGAACCGGTAGGGGGTGAAGGAGATCCAGTCGCCGTCGTCGATGTCGCCGACGGTCTTGCCACCGTGGGCGCCCGTCTTGTCGATGACGGACACGCCCGACTGGGTGGTGAAGTGCTCGCCCTGGCGGCTCAGCGGCTGCAGGACGGTGCGGGCGGTGCCGGTCAGCTCCTCCTGGCCGTTCGCGCCGCCGTCGGTGTAACTGGCGCCGACCACGCCGTAGATGTTGGCGTTGGGGTCGTGGCCGCCGTCACCGGGCGGCGGCTTCAGGGTGCCCTCGCAGCCCATCTCGCTGGTCAGTTCGTGGGCGTGGGAGTCGTGGCCCAGGCTGTAGGTGACCTTGACCTTGGAGCAGTCGACCGTCTCCTCGGGATCGGTGACCTTCACCTTGAACGGGACGGGCTGGCCGAAGGCGGCCAGGGTGCCGTTGGCCGGGGTCTCGATCGTCACCTTGGGCTCGGTGTTGCCGACCACGATGCGGACGCTGGCGTTGCCGGTGTTGCCCTCGGGGTCCCTGGCGGTGAAGGTGGCGCTGTAGGTGCCGGCCTTCCGGTACCGGTGGGTGGGGTTGAGGCCCTCCCCCTTGGCGCCGTCGCCGAAGTCCCAGCTGTAGGTCAGGTCGGTGGAGTCGGCGTCCTTGGCGGAGCCGGTGAACGTGACCTTCAGGCCGGCCGCTCCGGAGGTCTTGTCGGCGCTCACCTCGGCGATCGGGGAGAAGCCGTCCTCGGCGTTCTCGATGCGGTACAGGGCGGAGTGCTCGTCACCCTGGAACCAGGAGACGCCGTAGTCGAGGACGTAGAGCGCGCCGTCGGGGCCGAACTCCATGTCCATGATCTGGGTGCCGGTCCAGGGGAAGTCGTTGATCCTCGCGACCGACCCGTCCTCGGTCTGCTCGATCCGCTTGATCCAGCGGCGGCCGAACTCACCGGCGAAGAAGTCGCCGTCGTAGGCCTCGGGGAACTTCACGCTGGAGTCGAGTTCGGGGTCGTAGCGGTAGACCGGGCCGGCCATCGGGGACTCGGAGCCGGTGCCGAACTCGGGCACGGAGCCGCCGTCGTACGGGATCCAGGCGGCCTGCGCGGGCGGCAGGTCGACCAGGCCCGTGTTGTGCGGGGAGGTGTTCTTCGGGGCGGCGCAGTCGAACGTCTCGCCGGACTCCTTGGTGGCGAAGTCGTAGTCGACGTACGGGTCGTTGTCGCCGGTGCAGAAGGGCCAGCCGAAGTTGGCCGCCTTGGTCACCTTGGCGAACTCGACCTGTCCCGCCGGGCCGCGCTTGGGGTCGGGGGCGCCCGCGTCGGGGCCGTAGTCGCCGACGTAGACGATGCCGGTCTTGTCGTCGACGCTCATCCGGAACGGGTTGCGGAAGCCCATGGCGTAGATCTCGGGGCGGGTCCTGTCCGTGCCCGGGGCGAAGAGGTTGCCCTCCGGGATCGTGTACGAGCCGTCCTCGGCGACCTTGATGCGCAGGATCTTGCCGCGCAGGTCGTTGGTGTTGGCGGAACTGCGCCGGGCGTCGAAGGCCGGGTTGCGGTTCGGCCGGTCGTCGATGGGCGTGTAGCCGTCGGAGGCGAAGGGGTTGGTGTCGTCGCCGGTGGACAGGTAGAGGTTGCCGTCGGCGTCGAAGTCGATGTCGCCGCCGACGTGGCAGCAGGTGCCGCGGGAGGCCGCGACGTCGATGACCTTCTTCTCGCTGGCCGGGTTCAGCGTGCCGTTGGCGTTCAGCGTGAAGCGGGAGAGGCGGTTGACGCCGTCGAACTTCTTGAAGTCCTCGGCGGTGCCCGTCTCCGGGGCGTCGCCGGCGGGGGTGTCCAGCGGTGGGGCGTAGTAGAGGTAGATTGCCCGGTTGTTCTCGAAGTCCGGGTCGACGCCGACGCCTTGGAGGCCTTCCTCGTCGTGGGTATAGACGGGGATCTTGCCGGCGACCTTGGTGACGCCGCCCTGGTCGGTGAGGCGCAGTGTGCCGTCGCGCGAGGTGTGCAGGACGCTGCGGTCCGGGAGCACGGCGAGCGACATCGGCTCGCCCATCTCGGGTTCGCCCTTGGCGAGCGGGACCTGCTGGAACTGGCCCTCGGCGGCTGCCGGTTCGTCGTGTTCCGGGTGGCCGGGGTGGGCGCCGGCGACGGTGGCCGGGGTGCCCACGGCCAGGAGCAGGCCGGTGAACAGGGCGACGGTGGTGCGCAGTCCGGGGCGTCTGCGGGTGCGGGTGGGGCTGGTTCTCTGCACGAAGTCCCTCCGGGAACGGGTGGGCCGTACGGGGTGGGTACGAAGACGTGCGGTGCGGGCGCCGGGGTGCGCCGTCACCCCGGAGGTGCGTGTGTCCTGAACACTTCAAGGACGGTAACCGTCTCCGTCCGGGGCGAACACCCCTTGCGCCAGGATCGGTTCAGCTTTCTCCCAGCGCAGGACAAAGCGGCATCCGGGCAGGCCGGAGGGGGGACCGGCGCAGGTGCCGGTCCCCGTCCCGGACCTGGCCGGGTGTGCGGTTCAGCTGTTGAACGCGGCGTCGAACGACGCGCTGGGCGGCTCGAAGTCGAAGGCCTTCAGGCGGGTCAGCGCCTCGGGCGCCCCTTGGAGCCGGTCCATGCCGGCGTCCTCCCACTCGACGGAGACCGGACCCTGGTAGGCGATGGAGCGCAGCATCCGGAAGACGTCCTCCCAGGGCACGTCACCGTGCCCGGCGGAGACGAAGTCCCAGCCGCGCCGCGGGTCGCCCCAGGGCAGGTGGGAGCCGAGCCGGCCGTTGCGTCCGTCGAGGCGTTTGCGGGCCTCCTTGCAGTCGACGTGGTAGATGCGGTCACGGAAGTCCCACAGGAAGCCGACCGGGTCCAGGTCCTGCCACACGAAGTGTGAGGGGTCGAAGTTCAGGCCGAAGGCGGGGCGCCGGTCGACGGCTTCGAGGGCCCGCTGGGTCGTCCAGTAGTCGTAGGCGATCTCGCTGGGGTGGACCTCGTGCGCGAACCGCACGCCCTCGGCGTCGAAGACGTCGAGGATCGGGTTCCAGCGGTCGGCGAAGTCCTGGTAGCCGCGCTCGATCATGGCGACGGGGGCGGGCGGGAACATGGCGACCAGGTGCCAGATGGCGGAGCCGGTGAAGCCGATGACGGTGTCGACGCCGAAGGCGGCCGCGGCGCGCGCGGTGTCCTTCATGCGCTCGGCGGCTCGCTGCCGGACCCCTTCCGGGTCCCCGTCACGCCAGATCGCGTCCGGCAGGATCGCCTGGTGGCGTTCGTCGATGATGGCGTCGCAGACGGCCTGGCCGACCAGGTGGTTGGAGATCGCCCAGCACTTCAGGCCGTACTTGTCGAGCAGGGCCCGGCGGCCGTCGAGGTACCCGGGATCGGACAGCGCCTTGTCGACCTCGAAGTGGTCTCCCCAGCAGGCGAGTTCGAGGCCGTCGTAGCCGAAGTCGCGGGCCAGGCGGCAGACCTCCTCCAGCGGCAGGTCCGCCCACTGGCCGGTGAAGAGCGTGAAGGTGCGCGGCATGGAAAGGGGCCTCCTCAGACCGCGATCGGGGTGTAGACGGAGTTCTTCTCGGCGCTCTCCCCCACCGCGGCGAGCACCCGCTGCACCTGGAGCCCGTCGGTGAAGGAGGGGTCGGGGCGGCGGCCCTCGGCGATGGCGTGGACGAGGTCGCGGGCCTGGTGGACGAAGGTGTGCTCGTAGCCGAGGCCGTGACCCGGCGGCCACCAGGCCTCCAGGTAGGGGTGGTCGGGCTCGGTGACGAGGATGCGGCGGAAGCCGGCTTCCGCGCCCGGCTGGGTGCCGTCGTGGAAGGACAGCTCGTTGAGCCGCTCCAGGTCGAAGGCGAGCGAGCCGCGCTCACCGTTGAGCTCGATGCGCAGGGCGTTCTTGCGGCCGGTGGCGTAGCGGGTGGCCTCGAAGGAAGCGATGGCGCCGGACGGGAAGCGGGCGGTGAACAGGGCCGCGTCGTCCACGGTGACCTCGCCCTTGCCGGCGGCCGAGACGGTGGACAGGCCACTGCTGGCGCCGGTGGGCAGCGGCCGCTCCCGGACGAAGGTCTCCGTCAGCGCGGACACCCCGGCCAGCGGCTCCCCCACGAGGTACTGCGCGAGGTCGATGATGTGCGCGCCCAGGTCGCCGAGCGATCCCGAACCTGCCTGCTCCTTGCGCAGCCGCCAGGTCAGCGGGAACTCGGGGTCCACCAGCCAGTCCTGCAGGTACGTCACGCGCACGTGCCGCAGCCGGCCGAGCCGGCCCTCGGCGACCATCCGGCGGGCCTGGGCGGTGGCCGGCACGCGGCGGTAGTTGAAGCCGACCATCGCCACCTGCCCCCGCCCGTAGGCCTCCTCGGCCGCCCGGGCCATCGAGGTGGCCTCCTCGACGGTGTTGGCGAGCGGCTTCTCGCACAGCACGTGCTTCCCGGCGGCCAGGGCGGCGAGCGCGATCTCGGCGTGGCTGTCGCCGGGGGTGCAGATGTCGACGAGGTCGACGTCGTCGCGTGCGACGAGGGCCCGCCAGTCGGTCTCGACGGACGCCCAGCCGTGCCGGTCGGCCGCCGCCTGCGCGGCGGAGCGGTCCCGGCCGCAGATCACGGCCTGCACCGGCTCCAGGGGCAGGTCGAAGACGCGGCCCGCGGTGCGCCAGCCCTGGGAGTGGGCGGCGCCCATGAAGGCGTAGCCCACCATCCCCACGCGCAGGGGTGGTTTGCCTGCCTCGGTCCCATCTGACGGCGCTTGCGGCTGTCCCATACGGGTGTCCTCCTCGTCCTGGTCGGGGTGGCGCACGTGGGGGGTGCGGGCGGGATCACTGGAAGCCGGTGGGCATGTACTGGTCGACGTTGGTCTTGTCGACGACGGCCGAGTAGAGCGTGAGGGACGCCGGGATCTCGAACTCGGCCATGCCGCCGATGCCCTTGCCCTGGCCGAGGGCGCGGGCGAGGTCGATCGCGGAGGCGGCCATGGTCGGCGGGTAGAGCACCGTCGCCTTGAGCACGCCGTCGTCCTGCTTGATGGCCTGGAAGGCGGACAGGGCGCCCGCGCCGCCGACCATCAGGAAGTCGTCGCGCCCGGCCTGCTCGATGGCGCGCAGCGCGCCGACCCCCTGGTCGTCGTCGTGGTTCCACAGCGCGTCGAACTTCGACTGGGCCTGAAGCAGCTGGGCCATCTTGGCCTGCCCGGACTCGACGGTGAACTCGGCGGCCTGACGGGCGACCTTCTTGATGTTGGGGTAGTTCTTCAGGGCGTCGTCGAAGCCCTTGGTGCGCTGCTTGGTGAGCTCCAGGTTGTCGAGGCCGGCGAGTTCGATGACGCGGGCGTCGGGCTTGTCCTTGAGCTTCTCGCCGATGTAGTGGCCGGCGTTGAGGCCCATGCCGTAGTTGTCGCCGCCGATCCAGCAGCGGTACGCCTGCGGGGTGTTGAAGATCCGGTCGAGGTTGACGACCGGGATACCCGCCCGCATCGCCTTCAGTCCGACCTGGGTGAGGGCCTTGCCGTCGGCGGGAAGCACGACCAGGACGTCGACCTTCTTGTTGATGAGGGTCTCGATCTGGCCGATCTGCTGGGCGGTGTCGTTGGAGCCCTCGGTGATCTCCAGGGTGACGTCGGAGTACTTCTCGGCGCGGTTCTTGGCGTTGTCGTTGATGGCGTTGAGCCAGCCGTGGTCGGCCTGCGGTCCGGCGAAGCCGATGGTGACCTGCTTGCCCGGCTTGTCGTCGGCGGCCGGCTGGTTGTTGCCCGCCGGCTCGTCCTTGGAGTCGGACGGCTCGTTGCTGGTGCACCCCGTGATGAGGGCGCCGGCGGAGACGGCGGCGGCCCCGAAGAGCAGCCCTCTGCGGCTCGTGATCTCTGGCATGGCGGTGAACCCTTTCCTCAGGTCGTGCTCGCGGTACGGCGCTGGACCAGCACGGCGGCGACGATGATCGCGCCCTTGGCGATCTGCTGGACGTCGCTCTGCAGGTTGTTCAGGGCGAAGATGTTGGTGATCGTGGTGAAGATCAGGACGCCGAGGACGGAGCCGGTGATGGTGCCGCGGCCGCCGGTGAGGAGGGTGCCGCCGATGATGGCGGCGGCGATGGCGTCGAGTTCGTAGAGGTTGCCGTTGGTGTTCTGGCCGGAGCCGGACAGGACGATGAGCAGGAAGGCGGCGATGCCGCAGCACAGTCCGGACAGCAGGTAGAGGTAGAGCCGCTGGCGGCGGACGTCGATGCCGGCCAGCCGGGCGGCCTCCGGGTTGCCGCCGACGGCGACCGTGCGGCGGCCGAAGGTGGTGCGGTTGAGCACCAGCCAGCCGATGACCGTGACGACGGCGAACACCATGACCAGCGGCGGGATGCCGAGGACGTAGGCGTCGCGCTCTCCGAGGTCCAGGACCGAGGGCACCGTGACGATCTGCGTCTTGCCGTCGGTGATCTGCAGGGAGAGGCCGCGGGCGGAGGCCAGCATGGCGAGGGTGGCGATGAACGGCACCATCGCGCCGTAGGCGATGAGCACCCCGTTGACCAGCCCGCAGCCGACTCCGACGACGACCGCCGTGAAGAGGATGCCGGCGAAGCCGTACTCCTGGGTGGCGACGGTGGTGGCCCACACCGAGGCGAGGGCGACGATCGCGCCGACCGACAGGTCGATGCCGCCGGAGACGATGACGAACGTCATGCCGACGGTGACGACGCCGATGACGGACGCCTGGGTGAGGACGAGTTGCAGGTTGCGGGTGTCGAGGAACTCGTCGGGTTTGGTGATGCCGCCGATGAGGACCAGCACGGCGAGCACGCCGAGCAGGGAGAGGGTGCGGACGTCGGCACGGGCCATCAGGCCGCGCCAGGCGGGGGGCTGGGCCTGGGGCACCTTGTCGGCGGTGCTGTCCCGGGGCGGGGAGACGGGCTGCGTCATGACGCCGGGCTTCCTTCCATGACCAGGTCGAGTACGCGGTGTTCGTCGAGCTCGCGCGCGGGTGCCGTGTGGACGACCCGGCCCTCGCGCAGCACCAGGACGCGGTCGGCGAGGCCGAGCACCTCGGGCACCTCGCTGGAGACCAGCAGCACCGCGAGGCCCTCGTCGGCGAGGCGGCGGATGACCGCGTAGAGCTCGGCGCGGGCGCCGACGTCGACGCCGCGGGTGGGTTCGTCGAGCAGCAGCACCTTGCAGCCCCGCAGCAGCCAGCGCGCCAGGACGGCCTTCTGCTGGTTGCCGCCGGACAGGGTGCGCACGGGCACCGACGGGTTGTCGGGCCTGAGCGACAGCTCGCGGGTGGCGGCCCGGGCGGCACCGAGTTCGGCGCCCCGGTCGATCCAGCCACCGCGCGCGAAGCGGGACATGGAGGAGACCGAGACGTTGCGGGTGACGGACTCCAGCATCAGCAGGGCCTGTGCCTTGCGTTCCTCGGGCGCGAGCCCGAGCCCGGCCCGGACGGCGGCCCGGACGCTGCCCGGCTTCAAGGGCCTGCCGTCGACCAGCACCTGCCCGGTCGTCGGTTTCCGGGCGCCGTAGACGGTCTCCAGGATCTCGGAGCGGCCCGAGCCGACGAGTCCGGCGAGGCCGACGATCTCACCCGGCCGCACCTCCAGGTCGAGCGTCTCGAACTCGCCCTGGCGGGACAGGTTCCGCACCTTCAGCACGGGCTCCGCGGACGGCGGGGCGACGGGCCGGTCCGGGAAGACGTACTCGACGTTGCGGCCGGTCATCAGGGCGACGACGTCGCGGGTCGGGGTGGACTTCGCGGGGAGCCCGTTCGCCACGGCCCGGCCGTCCTTCAGGACGGTGACCCGGTCGCCGATGCGGCGGATCTCCTCCAGGCGGTGGGAGATGTAGACGACGGCGACCCCGGCGGCGGTCAGGTCGCCGACGATGCGGAAGAGGTTGTCGACCTCGTCCGGGTCGAGGGCGGCGGACGGCTCGTCCATCACGATGAGCCGCACGTCGTGGGAGAGCGCCCGGGCCATGGACACGATCTGCTGCTGCGCGGCCGAGAGCTCCCCGACCAGGCGGCCCGGGTCGATCTCCGCGTGGCCGAGCCGCTTGAGCAGGGCGGCGGTCGACGCCTTGGCCGCCTTGCCCCGCACGACGAAGCCGGCGGTGGTCGGCTCGTGTCCGAGGTGGACGTTCTCGGCCACCGACAGGTGCTCCACCAGGTCGAGTTCCTGGTAGATGGTCGCGATGCCGAGCCGCATGGCGGCGATCGGCGAGCGGAGGGTGACGTCCTCGCCGCGCCAGCGGATGGTGCCGGTGTCGGGCTGGTGGGCGCCGGCCAGGACCTTGATGAGGGTCGACTTGCCGGCGCCGTTCTGGCCGAGCAGGCAGTGCACCTCGCCGGCCACGACGTCGAGGTCGACGCCGTCGAGGGCCCGGACTCCGGGGAACGACTTGGTGATGCCGGACATGCTGAGCAGCGGTGGTTCTGGTGCCATGAGGTCCCCTTGGCGGGCGTGCGGGCCGGTTCAGGGCAGGGCAAAGCTCGGTACCGGGAGCGTGGTGCCGACGTGCTGAAGTGCGCTTAGGCGGGAGAGAACAGGTGGTCGCTGATGAGCCGGGCCGCGCCGATGACGCCGGCGGCGGGTCCCAGTTCCCCCAGGACGATGGGCAGGTTGCCGGTCGCGAGCGGCAGCGACTGGCGGTAGACCTGGGTGCGGATCGCGGCGAGCAGGGTGTGGCCGAGTCCGGTCACCCCGCCGCCGATCACCACCAGGCCCGGGTTAAAAAAGCTGACCAGGCCGGCGATGACCTGGCCGGTGCGGTTGCCGCCCTCGCGGATCAGTTCCAGGGCGGTGGCGTCCCCGGCGGCGGCCGCGGCGGCGACGTCGACGGCGGTCAGTTCGCCGCTCGTCTCCAGCCGTGACGCCAGTTCGGCCGAGAGCCCCTGCTGGGCGGCCTCCAGGGCGTCGCGGGCCAGGGCCGCCCCGCTGAAGTGGGCCTCCAGGCAGCCCCGGTTGCCGCAGGCGCAGGGGCGGCCGTCGGGGACGGCCTGGATGTGCCCGATGTCACCGGCGCTGCCTGTCGTGCCGCGGTAGACCTCACCGCCGACGACGATGCCGCAGCCGATGCCGGTGCCGATCTTGACGCAGAGGAAGTCGGCGACGGTGCGGGCGACGCCCGCGTGCTGCTCTCCCATCGCCATCAGGTTCACGTCGTTGTCGACCATGACCGGGCAGCCGAGTTCCTGGCTGAGCGCCTCCCGCACGGGGAAGCCGTCCCAGCCGGGCATGATCGGCGGTGCGACCGGGACGCCCTCGGGGAAGCGGACCGGGCCCGGGACGCCGATGCCGGCGCCGTCGAACCCCTCCGCGAGCCCGGAGGCCCTCAGCTTCGCGGCCATGGCCAGGACCTGCTCGAAGACCGCGACCGGGCCCTCGCGCACGTCCATGGGGTGGTTGATGTGCCCGAGTGTCTCCAGCTCGGCGTTGGTGACGGCGACGTCGACCGAGGTCGCGCCGATGTCGACGCCGAGGAACCGCAGTTCGGGGTTGAGCCGGATGTTGTGGGAGCGGCGGCCACCGCGCGAGGCGGCGAGTCCGTCGGCCACCACCAGCCCCGTCTCCAGCAGCCGGTCCACCTCCACGGCGAGCTTGGACCGTGAGAGGTCGACCTGGTCGCCCAGCTGGGCGCGGGAGTTGGGGCCACCGTCGCGCAGGAGCTTGAGCAGTCGGGCCTGGTGGGCGTTTGCGGGTCGTGCGGTCATACGTCTCACGAGCCCCTCCCCGCCTCGATCGGCCTGTGCGCGCCGGTTTTCCGCCACCTCGGTGGCGTGCTTTCGGAGGGAACGTAGCAGCGGCTGCCGGGAGTGGGAAGAAGTCGCGCAGGAATTGGCCCCTACTTTTTCCACTCAGAGGACAAAGGTGGGGGCGGAAGTCGCCCCTCCCGGGCGTGCCGGGAGCGCCCGGGGCAGCGAAAAGGGCAGGCCGACGGGGGCCCGGGTGGTGCGGGCCAGGGGGATGTGCCGCCGGTCGGCCGGAGCCTACGAACGCGTTCGCGCGTGGTACGACCGCCGCGTGTGCTCGGTGTGTTCGCGCATCAGCCGGGTCGCCCGCTGCTCGTCGCGGGCGGCGACCGCGGCGATGAGTTCGCGGTGCTCGATCCAGGACTGCTGGCCGCGCTGACGGGCCACCGGGGTGTAGTACCAGCGCACGCGCCGGTCGACCTGGGCGGCGAGTTCGGCGAGGACCGTGTTGCCGGCCAGCTCCATGATCTTGGCGTGGAAGCGCGCGTTCATGGCGACAGCCCCGTCCACGTCGTCGCCCTCCACGGCCTTCTCGCCCTCCGCGCACAGCGCTTCCAGGGTGGCGATGCCGGCGCTGTCTGCGTTGGCCGCGGCGAGGCGGGCCGCCTCGGCCTCCAGGAGTGTGCGGACCGTGAGGAGCTGGTCGGCCTCCTCCTCCGTCGGCTCGTGCACGAACGCGCCCTGGGCGGGCCGCAGATCGACCCAGCCCTCGGTGTTGAGGCGCTGCAGCGCCTCGCGCACCGGCTGCCGGGACACGCCCAGGTGCCCGGCCAGCTCGCTCTCGACCAGATGCTGGCCGGGCTGCAGGGCGCGGGTGGTGATGAGTTCGAGGAGTGCCTCGTAGACGCGGTCGCGCAGCGGACCCGGGCGTTCCAGCTTGGGTACCGCCCCTTGGGGCAGGCCTGTCGACAGCATCGCGGTCCCCCTCCTCGGCAGGGCCGTGCACAGCGCGGCCGACGCCGGTGTCGCCGCAGAGTCAGTATCGATTGTCTTTCGTCTACAGTCTACGGCGCACGGGCGCCAGGGTTCCGGGGAGTTGGCCGCGTCACATCGGCCGCGTCACATCGGCCCCGTCCCGCCCCGCGGAGTCGGCGGGAGTCAGGGGCAGCGCACGACCTGACCCGCGTACGACAGGTTTCCGCCGAAGCCGAACAGCAGGACCGGGTCGCCCGTGGTGATCTCGCCCCGTTGGACCAGCTTGGAGAAGGCCAGCGGGATGCTCGCGGCCGAGGTGTTGCCGGACTCGGTGACATCGCGGGCGACGACGGCGTTGACGGCGCCGATCTTCTCGGCGAGGGGTTCGATGATGCGCAGGTTCGCCTGGTGCAGCACGACCCCGGCGAGGTCCGCGGGCTGAAGTCCGGCCCGCTCGCACGCCCGGCGCGCGATGGGCGGCAGCTGTGTGGTCGCCCAGCGGTAGACGCTCTGCCCTTCCTGCGCGAAGCGCGGCGGGGTGCCCTCGATCCGTACGGCGTTGCCCATCTCGGGCACCGAGCCCCACAGCACGGGACCGATCGCCGGCTCGTCCGCGGCCTCCACCACCGCGGCCCCGGCCCCGTCCCCGACCAGCACGCACGTGGTGCGGTCGTTCCAGTCGGTCACCTCGGACATCTTGTCGGCTCCGATGACCAGCGCCCGGCTGGAACCCCCCGCGCGCACGGCGTGGTCGGCGGTGGCCAGGGCGTGGGTGAAGCCGGCGCACACCACGTTGAGGTCCATGGTGGCGGCCTGCGGGATGCCGAGCCGGGCGGCGACGCGGGCGGCGGTGTTGGGCGAGCGGTCGACGGCGGTGGAGGTGGCGACCAGCACCAGGTCGATGTCGGCCGGGGTCAGCCCGGCGCCCGCGAGGGCCTTGGCGGCGGCGTGCGCGCCCAGTTCGTCGACCGGCTCGTCGGGGCCCGCGATGTGGCGGGTGCGGATGCCCACCCGGCTCCTGATCCACTCGTCAGTGGTGTCCACCAGGCCCGCCAGGTCCTCGTTGGTGAGCACCTTGGCGGGCTGGTAGTGGCCGACGGCGGCGATGCGCGAGCCGTTCATTGGGTGGGTCCCCCTCGTTTCCTTGGGCAGCGGATCCACCAGTGTGATCAGTGACTCGCGGGTACGACGGCAGCCGAGGCGACAGGAAACGGGCGCCCTGGTTGTCGGCTTCCGTCAGGAGCCCGGACGCCCGGGCACCTGTCGAACGGCTACCCGGTGAACAGCTGCGTCGCCTTGCGGACCAGCTCGTACAGCCCGTAGACGAGCGGGCCCCCGACCCACACCCAGGCCAGGGCGATCAGCCACCGCCGGCCGGGGCTAGGCGGGCTCTGACTGCTGTCGCTCGGCATGAGCGGCCTCCCTCGGGGCGGGGACGTGGTGGCGGGGGGCGACGGGGCGGACGAGTTCGTTGGCGACGAAGCCGACGACGAGCAGGCCGATCATGATGACGAACGACAGGCCGTACAGGGACGCGCCGTGCCGGCCCGCCGCCTCCTGCCGGTCGGCGATCCAGTTGACGATGAGCGGCCCGAGCACCCCGGCCGTGGACCAGGCGGTGAGCAGCCGCCCGTGGATGGCCCCGACCTGGTAGGTGCCGAAGAGGTCCTTCAGGTACGCCGGGATCGTCGCGAAGCCGCCGCCGTAGAAGGAGAGGATGACGAGCGCGCACAGGACGAACAGGGGCTTGGAGGAGTCGCCGAACAGGGCGATCAGGGTGTACATGAGCGCGCCGGCGCCGAGGTAGACGCGGTAGATGTTCTTGCGGCCGATGAGGTCGGAGGTCGACGACCAGCCGATGCGCCCGGCCATGTTCGCCGCCGAGAGCAGCGCGACGAAGCCGGCGGCGGCCGTCACCGACACCGGCGTGGAGGTGTCCGCGAAGAAGTCCGTGATCATCGGCGCGGCCTTCTCCAGGATGCCGATGCCGGCGGTGACGTTCGTGCAGAGCACGATCCACAGGAACCAGAACTGGGGGGTGCGGATGGCCTGGTTCGCCGACACCTGCGGGCCGGTGAGGGCTTGCCGCGCGGTTCCCGGTGCCTGCGGGGCATCGCGCGGGACCCTGACCAGCAGCACGCCCAGCAGCATGAAGACGGCGTACGACAGCCCGTGGACGAGGAAGGCCAGCGCGATGCCGGAGCTGTCGGAGCCGAACGACTCCAGCATCCGGGCGCTCCACGGCGAGGCGATGAGCGCGCCGCCGCCGAAGCCCATGATGGCGATGCCGGTGGCCATGCCGGGCCGGTCCGGGAACCACTTGATGAGGGTGGAGACCGGGGAGATGTAGCCGATGCCGAGGCCGATGCCGCCGACGAAGCCGTAGCCGAGGACGATCAGCCAGTACTGCTCCAGGGAGGCGCCGAGCGCGGAGAGCAGGAAACCGGAGGAGAAGCAGACCAGGGCGACGGTCATCGCCCAGCGCGGGCCGTTGCGCTCCACGAGCGTGCCGCCGAAGGCCGCGGACAGGCCCAGCATGACGATGCCCAGCTGGAAGGGCAGCGCGCTCTGCGTGCCGCTGAGCCCGAGCGCGGACTCCAGGGGCGGCTTGAACACGCTCCAGGCGTAGGCCTGGCCGATGGAGAGGTGTACGGACAGAGCGGCGGGCGGGACGAGCCAGCGGCTCCAGCCCACGGGCGCGACGGGGGGACTCATGAACCCCGGACGGTAGGGATCCGTGGGGCGGTTGAGAAGGCGGCGCGTCGACCGTGAGCGGTGAGCGGTATGCGGTCTGCGCCGAACGGTCGGTGCGCGGACCCTTGCCGCCCTAACTTCCATACTGTAGACAATATTTCGTCGACAGAGTCTCGGCAGTTCCTCGGTACCCTCGACCGGACGGAGCTCCCTCGTTATGAAAGTCGCAGTTCTCGGCGCCGGTGCCATCGGCGCCTACGTCGGCGCCGCGCTCCACCGCGCGGGTGCCGACGTGCATCTCATCGCCCGTGGACCGCATCTGGCGGCCATGAGGCAGCACGGAGTCCGGGTGCGCAGCCCGCGCGGCGACTTCACCGCGCACCCGCACGCGACCGACGACCCGGCCGAAGTGGGCCCGGCCGACTACGTGTTCCTGGGCCTGAAGGCCAACGCGTACGCGGCGTGCGGGCCGCTGATCGCGCCCCTGCTGCACGGCACCACGGCCGTCGTGGCGGCCCAGAACGGCATCCCCTGGTGGTACTTCCACCGGCACGGCGGCCCCTTCGACGGCCACCGGATCGAGAGCGTGGACCCGGACGGCGCGGTCAGTGCGGTGCTCGCGCCCGAACGGGCCGTCGGTTGCGTGGTCTACGCGGCGACCGAACTCGAAGGTCCGGGCGTCGTACGGCACTTGGAAGGCACTCGCTTCTCCATCGGCGAGCCCGACCGCAGCCGCTCGGCGCGCTGTCTGCGCTTGGGTGAGGCCATGCAGGCGGGTGGCCTGAAGTGCCCGGTCGAGCCGGACCTGCGCAACGACATCTGGCTCAAGCTGCTCGGCAACATCTCCTTCAACCCGATCAGCGCGCTCGCCCGCGCGACCATGCGGCAGATGTGCCTGCACGGCGGCACCCGCAGGGTCATCGAGATCATGATGACCGAGACCCTCGCCGTCGCCGAGGCCCTGGGCTGCGACGTCGGGGTCTCCATCGAGCGCCGGCTGGCGGGCGCCGAGCGCGTCGGCGACCACCGCACCTCCACGCTCCAGGACCTGGAGCGCGGCAAGCCGCTCGAACTCGACGTGCTGCTCGCGGCCGTCGTCGAACTGGCGGAGATCACCGGCGTGGACGTGCCCACCCTGCGCACCGTGCACGCCATCTCGGACCTGCTCGCGCTGAGGAGCGCCGCATGAGGAGCGTCAGGAGCTTCATATGAGGAAGCGGCAACCGAAGACCTACACCCGGCTGACGCACCCGCTGGTACGCGACTCCCGTGACGAGCCGTTCCGGCGGGCCACCTGGGAGGAGGCGCTGGACCGGGCGGCGAGGGGCCTCGAACGCAACCGCGGCGCGTTCGGCATGTTCTCCTGCGCCCGCGCCACCAACGAAATGAACTACGTGGCGCAGAAGTTCGCCCGGGTCGTCATGGGCACCAACAACGTCGACTCCTGCAACCGCACCTGCCACGCCCCGAGCGTGGCGGGCCTGTCGGCGGCGTTCGGCTCGGGCGGCGGGACGTCGTCGTACGAGGAGATCGAGCACACCGACGTCATCGTGATGTGGGGCTCCAACGCCCGCTTCGCGCACCCGATCTTCTTCCAGCACGTGCTGAAGGGGATCCGGGGCGGGGCCCGGATGTACGCGGTCGATCCGCGCCGCACCTCCACCGCCGAGTGGGCCGAGAGCTGGCTGGGCCTCAACGTGGGCACGGACATCCCGATGGCGCACGCGATCGGCCGCGAGATCATCCACGCCGGGCTCGCCAACGAGGCGTTCGTCGAGCGGGCCACCACCGGCTTCGAGGAGTACAAGGCCCTGGTCGAGCCGTGGACGCTGTCGCTCGCCGAGAAGGTGACCGGCGTCCCGGCGGCCGCCATCAGGGAGCTGGCGCACGCCTACGCCCGGGCCGAGCGCGCCCAGTTGTGCTGGACGCTCGGCATCACCGAGCACCACAACGGCACCGACAACGTCCGTGCCCTGATCAACCTGTCGCTGCTCACCGGGCACGTCGGCCGCTACGGCTCGGGCCTGCAGCCGCTGCGCGGGCAGAACAACGTGCAGGGCGGCGGCGACATGGGCGCGATCCCCAACCGCCTGCCCGGCTTCCAGGACATCCTCGACCCCGGCACGCGGCTGAAGTTCGAGTCGGCCTGGGACACCGTCATCCAGCCCCACTACGGCCTGAACCTCACGGAGATGTTCGAGGCGATGGAGGACGGCAGCCTCAAGGCCGTCTACTGCATCGGCGAGAACCCGGCCCAGTCGGAGGCCGACAGCGAACAGGCCGTGCGGCGGCTGAGGGCGCTCGACTTCCTGGTCGTGCAGGACATCTTCCTGACCAGGACGGCCGAGCTGGCGGACGTCGTCCTGCCCGCCACGGCCGGCTGGGCGGAGACCGAGGGCACCACCACCAACAGCGAGCGACGGGTCCAGCGCGTCCGCAGGGCCGTCACCCCGCCCGGCGAGGCACGCGAGGACATCGACATCCTCTGCGACCTCGCCGCCCGCCTCGGCCACGCCTGGAAGTACGCCGACGCCGAGACCGTGTGGAACGAGCTGCGGTCGGTCTCGCCCGACCACTACGGCATGACGTACGAGCGGCTGGCGGAGCACCAGGGCATCCAGTGGCCCTGCCCCAGCACCGACGGACTCGAACCGACGTATCTGCACGGCCGGTTGTGGGACCCCGACCCCGCCCGGCGCGGACGGCTCGCGCCGTTCGGGATCGTGCAGCACGACCCGCCCGTGGACCTCACCGACGAGCGCTACCCGATCCGGCTCACCACCGGGCGGCGGCTGGACTCGTACAACACCGGCGTGCAGAGCGGCGGTTACGCCTCGCCGCTGCGCCGCGGCGAGTACATCGAGCTGTCCCCGGAGGACGCGGAGCGCTACGGGGTCGTGGTCGGTGAGCAGGTGCGGGTGACCTCGCGGCGCGGGTCGGTGACCGCGCCCGTGTGGGTGGACCCCGCACTGCGGCCCGGGCTCGCCTTCATGACCATGCACTTCCCGGACGAGGTGGACACCAACGCGCTGACGATCGAGGCGAACTGCCCGATCGCCGGGACGGCGGAGTTCAAGGCGTCGGCGATCCGGATCGAGAAGCTGCCCATCGCGACCATCGTGGGGTGACGCACCGTGGACCTGCACTTCGGCGACAGCAAACCGACGGACGAGGAACGGGCCGCCGTGGACGCCCTGCTCGGGCTTCCGGAGTCTTCCTGGGAGGGCGCCGCCCGCGATGAGATGCGGGCCGCCGATCTGAGGTGGGCCCGGGGCGGACGCGAGGCCCGGGACCGCCGCGACCTGCTGTTGCCGGGGCTGCACGCCATCAACGACCGGGTCGGGTGGATCAGCGACGGCGCCCTGGACTACCTGTGCCGGCGGCTGACGGTGCCACCGGCGGAGGCGTACGGGGTCGCCACCTTCTACGCCCTGTTCTCCGTCAAGCCGCGCCCGGTGACCGTGCTGCACGTGTGCACGGACCTGGCGTGCGCGGCGGCCGGGGCGCCTGGGCTGTGTGCGGGGATCGAGGAGCGGCTGGGCCCGAGCAGCGGGGTGAGCGTGCAGCGCAGCCCGTGCCTGGGGCTGTGCGAACGCGCCCCGGCGGCACTCGCGATCAAGGCCGGTGACCCGGTCCGTACGGCGGTGTCGGCGCCGGCGACCGTCGGGGGGGCCGTGCTCGCCGCGAGCGCCCCCGACTCGGCGCCGGAGGAGCCCCCGGCCGCGTCGGCGGTGCCGCAGGCCGGGCAGGAGGGTCTGATGCTGCTGCACCGGGTCGGCGTGGTCGACCCGGCGTCGCTCGACGACTACCGCGCCCACGGCGGCTACACCGCCCTGCGCCGGGCCTTCGAGCTCGGTCCGGCGGGGGTCGTCCGCGAGGTGACCGACTCGGGCCTGGTCGGGCGCGGCGGCGCCGCCTTCCCCACCGGACGCAAGTGGCAGGCCACCGCGTCCCAGCCGGACCACCCGCACTACCTCGTCTGCAACGCCGACGAGTCGGAGCCGGGCACCTTCAAGGACCGGGTGCTGATGGAGGGCGACCCGTACGCGCTGGTCGAGGCGATGACGATCGCCGGGTACGCCACCGGCGCCCACCGGGGCTACCTGTACCTGCGCGGCGAGTACCCGCGCGCCCTGCGCCGGCTGGAGCACGCTATCGCGCAGGCCCGTGCACGGGGACTCCTCGGCGACGACGTCCTCGGCCAGGGGTACGCCTTCGACATCGAGATCCGGCGTGGCGCGGGCGCCTACATCTGCGGTGAGGAGACGGCCCTGTTCAACTCCATCGAGGGCTACCGGGGCGAGCCCCGCTCGAAGCCCCCGTTCCCGGTGGAGAAGGGCCTGTTCGGCAAGCCGACGGTCGAGAACAACGTCGAGACGCTGGTCAACGTCCTGCCGATCCTGACGATAGGCGCCCCGGCGTACGCGGCGATCGGCACCGGGCGGTCCACCGGGCCCAAGCTGTTCTGCGTGTCCGGGACCGTGGAGCGGCCCGGTGTCTACGAGCTGCCGTTCGGCGCCACCCTGGGCGAGCTGCTCACGCTGGCCGGGGTGCGGGAGGGTTTGCGGGCGGTGCTGCTCGGCGGGGCGGCGGGCGGCTTCGTCCGGGCCGACGAGCTGGACATCCCGCTCACCTTCGAGGGCACGCGCGAGGCCGGCACGACCCTGGGCTCGGGGGTCGTGATGGCCTTCGACGGCAGCGTGCCCCTGCCCCGGCTGCTGCTGCGCATCGCCGAGTTCTTCCGCGACGAGTCGTGCGGGCAGTGCGTGCCCTGCCGGGTCGGGACCGTGCGGCAGGGGGAGGCGCTGCACCGGATCGCGGAGCGCACGGGCGCCGCCGCCGCGGGTGACATCGCCCTGCTCAGGGAGGTCGGCCGCGCCATGCGGGACGCCTCCATCTGCGGTCTGGGACAGACCGCGTGGAACGCCGTGGAATCCGCCATCGACCGTCTGGGGGCGTACGAATGACCGTCACACCGCTGGGGATCCCGCGCCGGCTGCTGGAGTTCACCCTCGACGGCGAACCCGTCCGGGTCCCCGAGGGCACGACGATCCTCGACGCCTGCCGGGCCGCGGGCAAGGACGTCCCCACCCTGTGCGAGGGCGACACGCTGCGGCCGAAGAACGCCTGCCGGGTCTGTGTCGTGGAGGTCGAGGGGGCGCGCACCCTGGCCCCGGCCTGCTCCCGCAGGGCCGAGCCGGGTATGGAGGTGCGCACCGACACCGAGCGGGCCCGGCACAGCCGGAAGATCGTCCTGGAGCTGCTGGCGTCCTCCGTCGACCTGTCGACCACGCCCCGGGTCGCCGAGTGGCTCAAGGAGTACGAGGCGAAGCCGGACCGCTTCGGCCCGGACGCGGCCCGGCTGAACGAGGAGCCGCGGATCGACAACGACCTCTACGTGCGCGACTACGACAAGTGCATCCTCTGCTACAAGTGCGTCGACGCCTGCGGCGACCAGTGGCAGAACACCTTCGCGATCTCGGTCGCCGGGCGGGGTTTCGACGCCCGGATCGCCGTGGAGCACGACGCCCCGCTGACCGACTCGGCGTGTGTGTACTGCGGGAACTGCATCGAGGTGTGCCCCACGGGCGCGCTGTCCTTCAAGTCCGAGTTCGACATGCGCGCTGCGGGTACCTGGGACGAGTCGAGACAGACGGAGACGACCACGGTGTGCGCGTACTGCGGAGTGGGCTGCAACCTGACGCTGCACGTGCAGGACAATGAGATCGTCAAGGTCACCTCGCCGCACGACAACCCGGTGACCCACGGCAATCTCTGCATCAAGGGCCGCTTCGGCTACCAGCACGTACAGAACCGGGACTGATCAGGACATGGGACGAGTCACGGAACGACGCAAGGTGCTCCGCATCCGGGACGGGGCGGTCTCCAGCCGTCCGGACACGCTCGTCGCCGAGGAACCGCTGGAGATCCGGCTGAACGGCAAGCCCCTGGCGATCACCATGCGCACCCCGGGCGACGACTTCGCGCTGGCGGCGGGCTTCCTCGTCAGCGAGGGCGTGCTGGCCGGGCAGTCGGATCTGCGGAACATCGTCTACTGCGCCGGCGCGACGGCTGGGGGCACCTCCCGCTCGAGCGGAGCCGAGAGTGGGGGAGGCTCGAACACGTACAACGTGGTCGACGTGAAGACCGCCCCGGGCGTGGTGCTCCCCGACATCACCCTGGAGCGCAACGTCTACACGACGTCCTCGTGCGGGCTGTGCGGCAAGGCGTCGCTGGACGCGGTGCGCACCACGGCCCGCTGGCCCATCGCCGACACCCCGCAGGTCCGGGTCACCCCCGAGCTGCTGGCGAGCCTGCCCGACCGGCTGCGCGCGGCCCAGCGGGTCTTCGACCGCACCGGAGGCCTGCACGCGGCTGCCCTGTTCTCCGAGGAGGGCGAGCTGCTGGACGTCCGGGAGGACGTGGGCCGGCACAACGCGGTCGACAAGCTGGTCGGCCGCGCCCTGCAGAACGGGGAGCTGCCGCTGTCCCGGGCGATCCTGCTCGTGTCGGGCCGGGCCTCCTTCGAGCTGGCGCAGAAGGCCGTGATGGCCGGTATTCCGGTGCTGGCGGCGGTGTCGGCACCGTCCTCGCTGGCGGTGGACCTGGCCGCCGAGACGGGCCTGACGTTGGTGGGCTTCCTGCGGGGCGCCTCCATGAACGTGTACGCGGGTGAGGACCGGATCGCTGTGCGGGCCGCGGCCGCCCAGGGCTGAGCAGGTTCGCCCCGCTGCACGGGCGGGGCCCCGACCGGCGGGGAGCGCCCCCTGCGCCGCAGGGGCCCCGTCTCGGTCTCCGTCCGCGCCGGCGATCAGTCGCCCGTGCCGGATATCCGTCGCAGCATCCCGGTGAACTGCTCCCGCTCCGCCGCCGACAGCGGGGCGAGCAGCTCGTCGTTGGCGGCCCGGGCCGCCTTCTCGCAGCGCTCGAGCAGCCGGGCTCCCCGCGCGGTGAGGGACACCGCGTTCTTGCGGCGGTCCCGCGGATCGGGTTCGCGCACCGTGAGGCCGGCCGCCTGGAGGTCGTCGAGGACACCGACCAGGTCCTTGGGGTCGAGACGGACCGCGCGGCCGAGGTCGGCCTGGGCGACGGGGGCGAGGTCCCGGACGGCCGACAGCACCACGTGGTGCCACATCCGCATGTCCTGTTCGGCCAGGGCCGCGGCCACCAGGGCCCGGCCCCGGGCGGCGGCGCGGCCGAGCAGCCAGCTGGGCGATGAGCGGATCGCGGGGAGGGGAGCTTCCGACATAAGCGCAGCCTAGCCAAGAAATCGTTGGTTCTTCCTATGATCCTCCTATATCGTTGGGCATCCCAACGAAGTCGTTGGGATGCCCAACGATCCGCGGGAACGACCCGTGACCCCGGAGGTGCGATGCGCCGCGTCCGCTACGAATCCCGAGGCGGCCCCCTGTTCGTCGAGGAGGCTCCGGTCCCCGAGCCGGGCCCCGGAGAGCTGCTCGTGCGCGCGGAGGCGATCGGCGTGACGCTCCCGGTCGTCCGGAAGGTCACCGAGGCGGCCGAACCGGTCCCGCTCGGCGGCGAGGTCGCCGGAGAGGTCACGGCCGTCGGCGAGGGCGTCAGCCGCTTCTCCACCGGCGACCGGGTGACCGGGCTGTGCTTCGGGCACGGCTACGCCGACTTCGCGCTCCTGCACGAGGCGATGGCCTCCCCCGTCCCGCGCGACGCCGGGGCCGTCACCGCGGTCGCCCTGGTCCGCAGCGGCCTCGTGGCGCTCGGCGCCCTGGAGGCGGCGCGCCCCGAGCCGGGCGAGGCGGCCCTGGTCACGGCGGCGGCCGGCGGTGTCGGCCACCTGGCCGTGCAACTGGCCGGGACACGCGGCGCGGGGCGGATCGTGGGCGCCGTCTCCGACCCCGCCAAGGCCGGCTTCGTACGGGGCCTCGGCGCGGACCACGTCATCACCTACGGCGACGACAGCTGGGGCACGCCCGTCGACTACGTCCTGGACGCCGTCGGCGGCGAGGTGCTCACCCCGGCCCTCGCCGCGCTCGCCCCGGAGGGACGGCTGGTGGCGTACAGCTCGGGCGGCGGCACCATCCGGGCGTACGACCTGCTCGTGGGCGCCAAGTCGGTCATCGGCTTCCAGATGGCCCGGGTCGCCCGCGGGAGGCCGGAGGTGTACGAGCAGTGGCGCGAGGAGCTGTGGCGGCTGTTCGCGGCCGGTGAGCTACGGCCGGCCGTGCACGGGGAGTTCGCCCTGGAGGACGCGGCGAAGGCGCACGGGGAGATCGAGGCGCGGTCCAACCTCGGCAAGGTCGTCCTGATCCCCTGACGCACGGTTCTTGTGGGGGGTCCGAGAAGCCAAGTACCGTCTGTGACCCCCACTCAGGACATGGGATGTCCGGATGACCGGATGTCTGTTCCCGTCCCCGGTGGTTCCAGCCGCCAGACGCATGAAGGGCAGGTCGCACCATGCCGTCAAGTCTTCGCACCCGTCTGAGATCCACCCTGACCGCCGCTGTGGCCGCCGCGGCGCTGCTCGCGCCCACCGCACCGGCCGAGGCCGAACCCGCCGCGGCTTTACGGGAGTTCGAGCAGCAGGTCCTCTTCAAGGCCTCCCAGGACCCCGGTTACGCCTGCTTCCGGATCCCGGCCATCGTGCGCACCACCAGCGGCACGCTGCTCGCCTTCGCCGAGGGCCGCGTCCTCAACTGCGGGGACGCCGCCGACATCGACATCGTCCTCAAGCGCTCCACCGACGGCGGCCGCACCTGGGGCCCGCTCCAGGTGGTCAACGAGGGCGCCGGCGACACGCACGGCAACCCGGCGCCCCTGGTGGACCGCCGCACCGGCCGCGTCCTGCTGGCCGAGACGTACAACACCGGCCGTACGGACGCCGGGAACTGCCGGATCCCCTGCGACCGCACCCCGCACCTGCAGTACAGCGACGACGACGGCCGGACGTGGTCACGGCCGCGTGACCTGAGCGGCGAGATCCTCCCCGGCGACTGGAACTCCTGGTACGCCACGGGCCCCGTGCACGGCATCCAACTGACCCGCGGCGAGCACGCCGGGCGGCTGGTGTTCGGCGTCAACACCGAGACGTGGAACGGCAGTCGCGTCTCGGCGAACCACGCCGCACTCGTCGTCAGCGACGACGGCGGCGACCACTGGCGGATCGGTGCCACCGACACCTGGCCCATAGAGGAGGACGGCACCTTCCGGCAGAAGCCGTCCGAGGTGACGCTCACCGAGCGCGCCGACGGCGCCCTCCTCGTCAGCGGCCGGGAGCAGGACGGCACCGACCTCGGCCACCGCGCCCAGACCTTCAGCACGGACGGCGGCGACAGCTTCGCCACGCCCTTCCGCGCCCTGCCGGACCTCTACACCCCGCAGGTGCAGGGCGCGACGCTGCGCCTCGGCGACCGGATGCTGCTGTCGGCGCCGGCCGACCCCGACCGCCGCCGCACGATGATGGTCCGCTCCTCCTACGACGGCGGGCGCACCTGGGAGAGCGTGGACCGGGGCACGGTCGTCACCACGGACTGGTCCGGCTACTCCGACATGGCGGCGGTCGACGGCTCGGCCGTCGGCCTGCTCTACGAGGGCGGCGCGGCCGACGCCCGGGACGAGATCCGCTTCGCGCGCTTCACCGAGGACTGGCTGAAGCCCCGCCGGGGCGCCGACCCGACCACCCGGGACGCGGCGGCGGGCGCCAGACCGGCGGCCGTCCTGGGCGGTGCCGGGCGGACGGCCGGGGTGCGGGGCAGCGCCATGTCCTTCGACGGCACCGACGACGCCGTGCGCCTGCCGTACCGCTCCGGACTGCCGCTCGGCGAGGGGGACTTCACGGCGTCCCTGTTCTTCCGCTACACCGCCACGGCCGGCGAGCAGCCCTTCCTGTGGATGGGCGGCATCGGCGGCACCCAGCCGCAGGTCTGGCTGCGCGGCGAGCCGGCGAGCGACCGGGTCCGGGCGCTGATCACCACCCGCTCGGGCGCGGCGACCGTCCACACGGCCTCGGTGTGGAGCGCCGGCGCCCGCAACGACGGCCGCTGGCACCATCTGGCGCTGCGCCGCGGCGGCGGGCGGCTGACGCTCTTCCTGGACGGCGAGGCCCTCAGCACCGCGGACGTGGCGGGCTCGGTCAGCCGCAACTCCCCCTTCGGCGTGCACATCGGCCAGCGCATGGACAGCAGGGCACACCTCACCGGGGCGGTCGACGACGTCCGCGTGTGGAACCGGGCCCTGTCCGACCGGGAGCTGGCCGCCGGCGCCTCGGGCGCGGCCGCGCGGGGCACGGTGCTGTGGCTCCCCATGGACCAGGTGAGCGGCAGCAACTAACGTCACGGGGCGTGCCCGACGACGCATACGCAGCACGAGCACGACAGCGCACGGGAACCGGGATCGGCCTGCTGCTGGTCCTGGTTCTCGGGGCCGCGCTGCTCATCGCCCGGCCGGACGAGGAGGACGCGGAGCCCGGCGGCGGTCCCTGCCGGGCGCGCACGGTCCGCTCCTGGCAGGCCGACGAGCGCCTCACCGGCGAGTTCGCCCGCTACGGCGACGACGCCTCCCGCACCGACGACTGGACCGGCGGGGACGGCACCCACTCGGTGCGGCTGCCGGACGGCCGCGTGCTGTGGCTGTTCTCGGACACCTACCTGGGGCGGGTGCACGGCCCGCCCAACCCGCACGGCGAGTCCCACGCCTGGCGGGACGCCGCCGCGCCGCTGGTGCGCAACTCGGCCGTGCTGATGCGCCAGGGCCGGCCCGAATCCACGCTGCCCGCCCCGCTCTTCGCCGACCCGGCGCCGAACCAGTGGCGCTGGCCGGTCGCGGCCCGCGTCGAGCCGCGCTCCCCCGGCTCCGCCGAGAAGGTCGTCCGGGTGCTGCTGTGGGTCCGCACGGCCGGCCCCTCCCCGTGGATCTACGGCGTGCCCACCGCGACCGAGGTCGCCACCCTCTCCCTGCCCCACCTGCGTCTGGAGTCGGTCGTCGAGGTCCTCGACCAGCAGCTGGTCCCCGACCCGTCCCGGCGCGTGCTGTTCGGCACCACGCTGGTGGAGGAGGACGGCTGGACGTACGTCTTCGGCGGCGACGACGGCCGGGCCGTCTCCCGCCCGGCCTCGCACGCCTACGCGGCCCGGGTGCCGGAGGGCGCTCTCGCCGACCCGGCCGCCTGGCAGTACTGGAACGGCTCGGACTGGACGGCCGGCGCCCGCCCCCGGCCGGTGCTCGGGGACGGGCGGCGCCGAGGGGTGGGCAGCGCCTTCTCGGTGGTCCGCGACGACGGCACCTACATGCTGTTCACCATGGCCACCGGCGCCAGGGGCCTGACCACCGTGGCCGCGTACTGGGCGTGCTTCCCGCAGGGGCCGTGGCACGGGCCGGTGAAGGAGTTCAGCCCGTCCCTGCCGCCGGGCCAGGTCGCCGCCTACAACCCGCAGGCGCACCCGGTGCTGAGCGGCGAAGGACGGCTCGTGCTGAGCTACGACGTCAACTGGCTGGAGATCACCGACGCCGCCGACCGGCTCAGCCGGAACGTGTCCCTGTACCGACCGCGGTTCGTGACCCTGCGGCTGGCTCCGGCGCGCTGACCTCGGTCGCGCCGGAGTCGTGCGAGCGGCGCTTGGCGATCACCGCGCCGACCATCAGCTGCATCTGGTGGAAGAGCATCAGCGGCAGCACGGCCAGCGAGGCGTGCGCGCCGAACAGGACGCTCGCCATGGGCAGTCCGGCGGCCAGGGACTTCTTCGAGCCGGCGAACTGCAGGGTGATGCGGTCCTCCCGGCCGAAGCCCAGTGCCTTCCCGCCGTACCAGGTCAGCAACAGCATCACGGCGAGGATGACGGCCTCGACGGCCAGCAGGGCGCCCAGCCTGAGCGGGCTGACCTGGTGCCAGATGCCCTGGACCATGCCCTGGCTGAACGCCGTGTAGACGACGAGCAGGATCGAGCCGCGGTCCACCAGGCCGAGGACCTTCTTGTGGCGGGTGACGAAGCCGCCGACCCAGCGGCGCAGCAGTTGCCCGGCGAGGAACGGCACGAGCAGCTGCAGCACGATCCGCAGCAGCGAGTCGGCGGAGAAGCCGCCGCCGCTGCCGCCCAGCAGGGAGGCGGCGAGCAGCGGAGTGGCCAGGATGCCGACGAGGGAGGAGAAGGAGCCCGCGCAGATCGCGGCGGGCACGTTGCCGCGAGCCATCGAGGTGAAGGCGATCGAGGACTGCACGGTCGACGGGACGAGCGTGAGGAAGAGCAGCCCCTGGTAGAGGGGGTGCGTGAGGATCACCGGCACCAGTCCGCGGGCCGCCAGGCCGAGCAGCGGGAAGACGACGAAGGTGCAGGCCAGGACGGTGACGTGGAGCCGCCAGTGGCGCAGTCCGTCCAGCGCCTCGCGGGTGGACAGCCGGGCCCCGTACAGGAAGAACAACAGGGCGATCGCCGCCGTGGAGGCGCCGGAGGCCACCTCGGCACTCGTCCCCCGCGCCGGGAGCAGCGCGGCGAGGCCCACCGTCGCCAGCAGGAGGAGGACGTACGGATCGATCGGCATCCGGCGCGGCCGGCGCAGGCGTTTCACGAGGCTCCACTCACTCGGTACGGACGGGACGGGCGGACCCCGGCAGGGCCGGAGCGTCCCCCTTCCATCCTGCTCCCGCGCACGGCGATCGGGAATCCCGTACACCGCGCTGACTGTCATCATGGTGCGCGATACGCTCGGCCGCATGTACGACCCCTCCCATCTGCGGACCTTCCTGTCGGTGGCGCAGACCCTGAGCTTCACGCAGGCCGCGCGGCGGCTCGGGCTGCGGCAGTCGACGGTGAGCCAGCACGTGCGGCGGCTGGAGGACGCGGCCGGGCGGACGCTGTTCACCCGGGACACCCACTCGGTGGAGCTGACCGAGGACGGCGAGGCCATGCTCGGTTTCGCGCGCCGGATCCTGGAGGTGCACGAGCAGGCGGCGGCGTTCTTCGCGGGCACCCGGCTGCGCGGCCGGCTGCGCTTCGGCGCCTCGGAGGACTTCGTGCTGACCCGGCTGCCGGAGATCCTGGAGGGCTTCCGGCACGAGCACCCGGAGGTCGACCTGGAGCTGACGGTGGAGCTGTCGGGGACGCTGCACGAGCAGCTGGCCGCCGGGAAGCTCGACCTCGTCCTCGCCAAACGGCGGCCCGAGGACCCGCGCGGTGAGCTGGTGCGGCACGACCGGCTGGTGTGGATCGGCGCGGAGCGCCTGCGGCTGGACCCGGAGCGCCCGGTGCCACTGATCGTCTACCCGCCGCCGGGCATCACCCGCGCGCTCGCCCTGGAGGCGCTGGAGCGGCAGGGCCGCGCCTGGCGGGTGGTGTGCACGAGCGGCAGCCTCAACGGCCTCGTCGCGGCGGCCCGGGCGGGGCTCGGCGTGATGGCCCACTCCCGCGGCCTGATCCCGCCGGGGCTGGTCCGGGTCCCGGACCGGGCGGGGCTGCCGGAGCTGGGGCAGGTCGACTTCGTCGTGGTGCACGGCCGTCGCCGGCCATCCGCGCAGGGTGCGGCCGACGCCCTGGCGGCGGCGCTCCTGTCCGGCGGGGACCGGCTGCACCGCACCGCGCGCAAGGGCCTGTGACGAGCCGGAGTGACAGAATGTGCCGTCGCCGCGCTGACAGAACAGACGCCGCGACGGTGCCCGGCACCCTGCCTCCGGAGTCGTACAGATTCGGTGGAGATTACGGGACCGAAACTTACTCAACCGTCAGGAAACTGTCCGACCCTTCCCCATGTGAGCGTATTATCCCTCGCTGACCAGCGCGGACGAGAGCGTTGCTCACCTTCGGCCCCCCTCCCGCACCTTGGTTGCTTGGGGTAGCTTTCACCGCGCTGTGCGGAGCGTCACTCATCACAAGCGCTGAGGAGCGGGGAGCGGGGTTTGCGCGAGTTTTCCAACCCTCCGTTGGCGTTGGCACCTCCGGTGGGCGGTCTGGCCGACGTGGTGTTCGAGCATGCCCAGGAGGACCCGCTGCACATCGCGCTCGGCCGCAAGGACGAGTCCGGGCAGTGGCGGGACGTCACCAGTGCCGCCTTCCGCGACGAGGTCCTCGCCCTGGCCAAGGGGCTGCTGGCGAGCGGCATCCGGTTCGGCGACCGGGTCGCGATCATGTCCCGCACGCGCTACGAGTGGACGCTGTTCGACTACGCGTTGTGGACGATCGGCGCCCAGGTGGTGCCGGTCTACCCGACCTCCTCGGCGGAGCAGTGCTTCTGGATGCTCTACGACGCCGAGGTGACGGCCGCGGTCGTGGAGCACGAGGACCACGCGATGACGATCGCCACCGTGATCGACCGGCTGCCGCAGCTGCGCCGCCTGTGGCAGCTGGACTCCGGCGCCGTGGACGAGCTGTACGACGCGGGCGCGCACCTCGACGACGAGGTGGTGCACCGCCACCGGCAGGCCGTCACGCCCGACTCGGTCGCCACGATCATCTACACCTCGGGCACCACCGGCCGCCCCAAGGGCTGCGTCATCTCGCACGGCAACTTCATGTACGAGGCGGACACGGTCATCGAGCGCTGGGAGCCGGTCTTCCACTCCCGCAAGGGCGACGAGGCGGCGACCCTGCTGTTCCTGCCCCTCGCCCACGTCTTCGGGCGGATGGTCCAGGTCGCGGGGATCCGGGGCAAGGTGAAGTTCGGTCATCAGCCGCAGCTCAACGCGGCGGCACTGCTGCCGGACCTGGCCGCGTTCAGGCCGACCTTCTTCCTCGCGGTGCCGTACATCTTCGAGAAGGTGTTCAACGCGGCCCGCCGCAAGGCCGAGAAGGAGGGGCGCTCCGGCCCGTTCGAGAAGGCCGTGGACGTGGCCGTCAGGTACGCCGACGCCGTGGAGGCCAGGGCCTGGGGCACCGGGCCCGGCCCCTCGGCGGGCCTGCGCATGCAGCACCAGCTGTTCGACAAGCTCGTCTACTCCAAGATCCGCGCCGCGATGGGCGGCCGCGTCAGGCAGGCCATGTCCGGCGGCTCGGCGATGGACCGCCGGCTCGGGCTGTTCTTCGCCGGAGCCGGGGTGCACATCTACGAGGGCTACGGCCTGACCGAGTCCACCGCCGCCGCCACCGCCAACCCGCCCGGGCGCACCCGGTTCGGCACGGTCGGGCAGCCCATCCCCGGCGTGACCGTGCACATCGCGGACGACGGCGAGATCTGGCTGCGCGGCCACAACGTCTTCCAGGGGTACCTCAACAACCCCAAGGCCACCGACGAGGCCCTGCACGACGGCTGGCTCGCCACCGGCGACCTCGGCTCGCTCGACGAGGACGGCTACCTCACCATCACCGGCCGCAAGAAGGAGATCCTGGTCACCTCCGGCGGCAAGAGCGTCTCGCCCGGTGTGCTGGAGGAACGCGTCCGGGACCACCCGCTGGTCAACCAGTGCGTCGTGGTCGGCAACGACCGCCCGTACATCGCCGCCCTGGTGACCCTGGACCAGGAGGCCGTGGAGCACTGGCTGGCCATGCGGAACAAGCCGCGGATGTCCCCGGCGGAACTGGTGCGCGACGCGGACCTGGAGACGGAGGTGCGGCGCGCGGTGGTCGCGGCCAACACGCTGGTCTCGCAGGCCGAGTCGATCCGCACCTTCCGCATCCTGGCCCAGCCGTTCACGGAGGAGCACGGGCTGCTGACCCCGTCGCTGAAGCTCAAGCGCAAGGCGATCGAGAAGGCGTACGAGAACGAGGTGGAGGCGCTGTACCGGGCGTGACGTCCGCTCCGCCGGGGCATGCGTCGGTTGTGAATTCTCCCGTCAGGAATGCATCACGGCTCGTGATCGTTGACGATGGGAGCACCACTGACCACGAACCGAAGGATCGAGAGCTCGTGAGCAAGGTCCCCCCGATCATCCTGAACAACGGCGTCGAGATGCCCCAGCTGGGCTTCGGCGTCTGGCAGGTGCCGGACGACGAGGCCGAGGCGGCCGTCACGACGGCGCTGGAGGCCGGGTACCGCAGCATCGACACAGCGGCGATCTACGGCAACGAGGAGGGCACCGGCAAGGCCGTCGCCGCCTCCGGTCTCCCCCGCGAGGAGCTCTTCGTCACCACGAAGCTCTGGAACGCCGACCAGGGGTACGACTCCACGCTGCGCGCCTTCGACACGTCGCTTCGGAAACTCGGCCTGGACTACGTCGACCTGTACCTGATCCACTGGCCGACGCCGGAGCGGGGTCTGTACGTCGACACCTACAAGGCGTTCGAGAAGCTGCACGCAGACGGCCGGATCCGGGCCGTCGGTGTCTCCAACTTCCTGCCGGAGCACCTGGAGAAGCTGATCGGCGAGACGTCGGTCGTCCCCGCGGTGAACCAGATCGAGCTGCACCCGCACCTGCAGCAGCAGGACGCCCGTGCGTACCACGCGGAGCAGGGCATCGCCACGGAGGCCTGGTCGCCGCTCGGCCAGGGCAAGGGCCTGCTGGAGGTCCCGGCGATCGTGGCCATCGCCCGCAAGCACGGCCGCACGCCCGCGCAGGTCGTACTGCGCTGGCACCTCCAGCTGGGCAACGTGGTGATCCCGAAGTCCGTGACACCCTCCCGGATCAGGGAGAACATCGAGGTCTTCGACTTCAGCCTGGACGCCGAGGACCTGGCGGCCATCAGCGCCCTGAACGAGGACCGCCGTCTGGGCCCGCACCCGGCGGAGTTCAACGGAGCCTGACGCGCACCGGTGGCGCCCCGGTCCCGAACCCCGTCGGCTCGGGACCGGGGCCGCCGCCGTTTCCGGCCCGGCCGGCCTGCCGGACCGGCTGCCCCACCGGCCGTACGACCACCGTGCTGACGTCGACTCCGGCGGGCCGGCGCATCGCCCGGACCACCTCGGCGACCGTGCCGCGGGTGGCGTCGACAACGGACCGCACGTCGTACACGGCGGTGTCCCCGGCGATGGTCAGCAGCCGCGCGGGGTGTCCGCGTTCCTCGGCGAAGGCGCGCAGCCGTTCTCGCCCCGCCCGGTGACGGCGACCGGTACCCGGCGTCCAGCAGCCGCCGGTGATGAGCGCGATTTGGGACCCCGACATGGTTTCCCCGTGCGATGCGGTCGCATGAGCGATGCCGGGGAGTCCATCGAGCGCTCTCGAAGTCGAGGGCCCGCGCGTCAGACCGCCCGGACCGCCGTGTGCACCGTGTGCGCCTCCAGCACGAACACGTCCGGGCGGCGGTGCAGGCTCGCCTCGTCGCCGGGGTCGAGGAGGCGGTCGAGGGTCGCGATGTCCTCGGCGTCCAGGGCCTGCGTGAGCCGGTCCCGCATGTGTGACAGGGACGCGATCACATAGGCGCGCGCACGGTCCGGGGCGGGTGCGGGCAGGTCCAGCAGGAACGTGTGCGAGCGGGTGGGCTTCAGGCCGGCGGCGGCCAGCAGGGCGGGCCAGTCCTCCGTCTCCGCGACATGGCCCGGCAGCTCCTGGCGCATCCGCGTGAACCACTCCGCCTCGACCGCGTCGATCCGCGCCTGGAGGCCGGGCCGGCCGATGCCGATGTCGCGCGGCAGGTAGCGCGGGGGCAGCCCGCCCTCCATGACGGCCAGCGTGCCGCCGGGCGCGAGCCGCCGCGCGAACACGGCGAGCGCGGCCCGCTGGTCACCGAGGTGGTGCAGGCTGCGGCCGGCCCAGAGCAGATCGGCCGGGTAGTCCAGTTCGCCGAGCGCGTCCGGGAGTTCTCCGGCGATCGTGCCGAACCGGTCGGCGACGCCCTGCCGCTCGGCCCGGGCGCGGGCCCGTTCCAGCAGCGGCTCGGCGCCGTCCACCGCGACGATCCGCGCGCCCGGGAACGTCTCCGCGAACAGGCACGCCACCACACCCGGCCCGCTGCCCGCGTCGACGATCAGCCCCGGCTCGGTCACCTCCTGCGCCAGCCATCCCAGGGCCCGCTCGTACAGGGAAGCGAACAGTTCCGCCGAGGACTCCAGCATCGGGCCCATCCCGGCCCAGTCGATGTCCGTGTGGCCGTGATGGTGACCCTGCCCGTGGCCGTGCGCCTGGTCGTGCTCGTGCGCGGTGTCGTGGTGGTGGTGCGCCATGGTGGTCAGCCTCTCGCTCGGATGCGGCCAGCGTGCGATGACGCACCGCGAGAAGACCACCGTTGTTGCCGCTCCCGCAAAATCCCGCGCACCGATCCGCCGGGGCGCAAGGCCCCGGCGGACCCGTGGGGACGGGGTGTCAGCCGCTCACGACAGCGGCGGGTACGCGTTCTGCATCAGTTGCCGGAACTGGGCGGAGAACCAGTGCCCGGAGATCGGCGCGTCCGGCAGGGCCCCGGACATGTTGTTGTTGTTGCGCGGGTTGCCCGTGTAGGTCGGGTCGCACATGCGGTCGAAACCCTTGCCCTCGTTGTTGTCGATGGCCTTGCTCGACCCGTCGGACTCGCCCGGCGGCTTCATCCACACGTACGCGTCGATCCCGGGGGCCGGGTTGGCCCGCGGGCGCTCGCCGAGGCCGGCTCCGGCCTGGTTGCACCAGTTGCCGAGGTGGATGCGGCGGTCGTAGCGGCCGCCGTCCACGTAGGCGTCCACGGAGGTCTGCGGACCGGGGCCGGCGGGCCGGGCGGTGCCGCCCCAGCCGTTGCGGGAGGTGTCGATCAGCATGCCGATGCCGGACGGGAAGCCGATCGAGACCAGGTGGTTGCGGAAGGCCTGGGCGAAGGACAGCTCGTCGGTGTAGCGGTTCCAGTCGACCCACTTCGACTCGCGGACGGACTTGCCGGCCACGGTGTCGCCGATGGAGAAGTTGTCCTCCTTCAGGGCGCTGTAGTTCGCCGTGTTCGTGATGAAGCCGTGGACGTCGTTGACGGTCGCGCCCTCGGCGTTCGCCGCCTCCTTGAACAGGGACGCGGAGGGGCCGAAGTTGTCGTCCCAGCCGATCCAGCCGTGGTGGCCGGCGTCGACGTAGTTGTACACGTTCGGCACGTCGCCGAGCTTGTTCAGCGCGTAGCCGACCCCCTTTACGTAGTTGCCGTTGGCCTTCATCACGTCACACTGCGGGACGGCCGTGGGACGGCTGCCGGTGTTGGTGACCAGGTTGGGCAGGGAGTCGATCTCCACCGTGGTGACGATCCGCAGCGAGGCGTACTTCGGGTCGGCGAGGATCGCCTTGATGGGGTCGATGTACTCCGTCTTGTAGCGGCCGATCTCGTCGGGCTTCAGTTCGCCGTTGGAGGCCAGGGCGGAGCAGTCGCGGCCGGGCAGGTTGTAGATGACCAACTGGACGACGAGCTCACCGGAGCCCTTCTGACGCAGGGCTTCGTCGAGGTGGGCGCGCAGGCCCATCTTGCCGCCCGCGCCGTCGATGGCGGCGATCCGGTCCAGCCACACGCCGGTCGGCTGGTTGGAGACACGGCTGCCGCCCGGCTCCGCGGCGGCGTTGGCCGACCACTGCGGGTTCACGTACACCTTGGCGCCCTCGTAGGGGTTGTTCACCCGGTTGGCGGGGCCGCCCGGGTCCGGCGGGTCCGTGGGACCGCCGGAGCCGCCGTCGTCGACGTTGCAGGTCACGCCGTCGAGGGTGAAGGTGGCCGGGATCGCGTTGCTGCCGCTGTAGCTGCCCTGGAAGCCGAAGCTCACCGAGGCTCCGGTCGCCAGCTGGGCGTTGTAGCTCTCGTTGGCCGCGGTCACCTCGGCGCCGCTCTGGCTGATCTTGGCGTTCCAGCCGCTGGCGACCTTCTGGTTGCCGGCGTAGGACCACTTCAGCGACCAGGAGGACTTGGCGGCGCTGTTGTTGGTGAGGGTCACGGCGGCGGTGAAGCCGGTGCTCCACTGGTTCTGGATCTTGTAGTCGACGGTGCAGGGGACGGCGGCGGTGCCGGGGCCGCCGGGGTCGACGGCGAACGCGGTGCCGGTCGCGCCGGCGACCAGGGCCATGGCGGCCAGTAACGCTGTTCTGGTACGGCTCATGAGTGCGGGTGTCCCTTTCGCTGGGGGTGTCGGCCGTTCAGGGCGCGATCCGAAAGGACACGAGGAACCCGGCACCGGCACACGCGCAGCAGGGCGCGGCCGCGGGGGCGGCGGCTACAAGTACTGAACGCGAGAGGTGTCGCATGAGCGACTCCTTGCAGGTCGGGCCCGCCGTGACGGACGCGTCGACTGATGGAATCGCTCCCACTGGTGTCAAGGAAGGTAGCGCCAAGTGTCGGCAAAGAACAGGGGAGTTGCCGACTTTCCCGCAACCGGTGTCGTCGAATCTTTTCGACTCTTCACGGACCTTGACCACCCCTTGGCCCGTCCTCACTATGGGAGCGCTCCCACTGGTTCAGGCCTTGACTTCTCCGAGCCGCAAGGAGGACCAGCACCATGCATCCCCCGCCCCTCAGACGCAGAGCCGTGCGGCGCCTGTGGACCGCCGCCCTCGCCGCTCTCGCGCTTCCGCTGACGATGCTCTCCTCGGGGTCGACGCCCGCTCAGGCGGCGCCGCTGCAGTGCAGCGTCGACTACAAGACGAACGACTGGGGTTCCGGTTTCACGGTGGACCTGACCCTCACCAACCGCGGCACGGACGCCATCGACGGCTGGACGCTGACCTACGCCTACTCCGGCAACCAGAAGCTGGGCAACGGCTGGAACGGCAGCTGGTCGCAGTCCGGGCAGAACATCACCGTGAAGAACGCCGCGCACAACGCCCGGGTCGCGGCGGGCGCAGCCGTCTCCACCGGCGCCCAGTTCGGCTACAGCGGCACCAACACCGCGCCGACGTCCTTCTCGGTCAACGGCACCCCCTGCACCGGCGCGCACCAGCCGCCGATCGCGGTGCTGACCAGCCCGGCCGCCGGCGCCGTCTACACCCAGGGCGAGGCCGTTCCGCTGGCCGCCACGGCCGCCGCAGCGGACAACGCCACGATCAGCAAGGTGGAGTTCTACGACGACACCACGCTGCTCGGCACGGACACCAGCGCGCCCTACGCGCTCTCGGTCTCCAGCTTGACCGTGGGCAGTCATTCCCTGGTGGCGAAGGCGTACGACAGCCTGGGCGCCTCGGCCAGTTCCACCCCGGTCGGCATCACCGTCGCCTCCGGCCCGGCCGTGGTCGCCTCGCCGCTCCAACTGGGCGTGCAGTCCGGCAAGTCGGGCACGTACGAGGTGAAGCTGTCCAAGCAGCCCGCCGCCGACGTGACCGTGACCTCGGCCCGCGCGAGCGGCAACACGAACCTGTCGGTCTCGTCCGGTGCCTCCCTCACCTTCACGCCGCAGAACTGGAACACCGCGCAGAAGGTGACGGTCACCGCCGCGAACTCCGGTTCCGGATCGGCCGTGTTCGAGTCGACGGCGCCGGGCCACGCCAAGGCCGCCGTCACGGTGACGCAGCTGGGCGCGACGAAGGCGTACGAGGCCCGCTTCCTGGAGCTCTACGGGAAGATCACCAACCCGGCGAACGGCTACTTCTCCCCCGAGGGCATCCCGTACCACTCGGTCGAGACGCTGATCGTCGAGGCGCCGGACCACGGCCATGAGACCACCTCGGAGGCGTACAGCTACCTGCTGTGGCTGCAGGCCATGTACGGCAAGGTGACCGGCGACTGGTCGAAGTTCAACGGCGCGTGGGACCTCATGGAGAAGTACATGATCCCCACCAAGGCCGACCAGCCGACCAACTCCTTCTACAACGCCTCCAAGCCGGCGACCTACGCGCCCGAGCTGGACACTCCCGCCGAGTACCCGGCCAAGCTCGACTCCGGCGTCCCGGTCGGCCCGGACCCGATCGCGGCCGAGCTGAAGAGCGCGTACGGCACGGACGACGTCTACGGCATGCACTGGCTGCAGGACGTGGACAACGTCTACGGCTTCGGCAACGCGCCCGGCAAGTGCGAGGCGGGCCCGTCGGACACCGGCCCGTCGTACATCAACACCTTCCAGCGCGGGGCGCAGGAGTCGGTGTGGGAGACGGTGCCGCAGCCGACCTGCGACGCCTTCAAGTACGGCGGCAAGAACGGCTACCTGGACCTGTTCACCGGTGACGCCTCCTACGCCAAGCAGTGGAAGTTCACCAACGCGCCGGACGCCGACGCCCGGGCCGTGCAGGCCGCCTACTGGGCGGACCTGTGGGCGAAGGAGCAGGGCAAGGGCGGGCAGGTCTCCGCGACGGTCGCCAAGGCGGCCAAGATGGGCGACTACCTGCGCTACTCCATGTTCGACAAGTACTTCAAGAAGGTCGGCAACTGCGTCGGTCCCTCCACCTGCCCGGCGGGCACCGGCAAGGACGCCTCCTTCTACCTGATGTCCTGGTACTACGCCTGGGGCGGAGCCACCGACACCAGCGCCGGCTGGGCCTGGCGCATCGGCTCCAGCCACGCCCACGGCGGCTACCAGAACCCGCTGGCCGCGTACGCGCTCGCCAACTACGCCCCGCTGAAGCCCAAGTCGGCGACGGGCGCGGCGGACTGGGCCAAGTCCCTGGACCGGCAGCTGGAGTTCTACCGCTGGCTGCAGTCGGACGAGGGCGCCATCGCGGGCGGCGCGACCAACAGCTGGGCGGGCCGCTACGCGACCCCGCCGGCGGGCAAGTCGACGTTCTACGGCATGTACTACGACGAGAAGCCGGTCTACCACGACCCGCCGTCCAACCAGTGGTTCGGCTTCCAGGCGTGGTCCATGGAGCGCGTCGCCGAGCTGTACCAGCAGACGGGCAACGCGCAGGCCAAGACGGTCCTCGACAAGTGGGTCGACTGGGCGCTGTCCAAGACCACGTTCAACCCGGACGGCACGTTCCGCATCCCGTCGACGCTGCAGTGGTCGGGTCAGCCCGACACCTGGAACGCGTCGAGCCCCGGCTCCAACAGCGGGCTGCACGTCAGCGTGGTGGACTACACCAACGACGTCGGGGTGGCGGCCGCGTACGCCAAGACGCTGACGTACTACGCCGACCGCTCGGGCGACTCCGAGGCCGCGGCGGCCGCGAAGAAGCTGCTGGACGGCATGTGGGACAACCACCAGGACGCGCTGGGGATCGCCGTCCCGGAGAGCCGGGCCGACTACAACCGGTTCGACGACCCGGTGCCCATTCCGAGCGGCTGGACGGGCACGATGCCGAACGGTGACGCGATCAACTCGTCGTCGACGTTCGACTCGATCCGGTCCTTCTACGAGGACGACCCCGCGTGGTCGAAGATCGAGGCCTATCTGGCGGGTGGGGCCGTGCCGTCGTTCACGTACCACCGGTTCTGGGCCCAGGCCGACATCGCCCTGGCCATGGGCTCGTACGCGGAGCTTCTCGAATAGCCCCCGCCGGGCGCTCCGCGGGTGGGGCCGTGGTCGGCTGCGGGCCCGTTGTGGCTGGTCGCGCCCGCGCGGCGGAGCCGCACACCGATGCAGCCCCCGCGGCCCCCGAAGCGGCGCCCGAAGCTCCGCGTACGCGGCCCCGCACCTGACGCGGGGCCACCCCGGCCGGGCGGCTCCACCCGCACTGGAGCCGCCCGGCTCTCGCACGTTCCCCCTCACCGGAAGGAACCCGCCGTGCGAAGAACCCGCATCCTCACGGCCGTTCTGGCGCTGGCGGCCGGGCTGCTGTCGGGCGGCGCCCCCACCGCGCTGGCCGCCGACCCGCCGAAGCCGAAGCTCGCCGCCGACACCTACACGTGGAAGAACGCCCGGATCGACGGGGGCGGCTTCGTCCCCGGGATCGTCTTCAACCGCACGGAGAAGAACCTGGCCTACGCCCGCACGGACATCGGCGGTGCCTACCGCTGGCAGGAGTCCTCGAAGTCCTGGACGCCGCTGCTGGACTCGGTCGGCTGGGACGACTGGGGGCACACGGGCGTCGTCAGCATCGCCTCCGACTCCGTCGACCCGGACCGGGTGTACGCGGCGGTCGGGACGTACACCAACGGCTGGGATCCGAAGAACGGCGCGATCATGCGCTCCGCGAACCGCGGGGCGAGCTGGCAGAAGACGGACCTGCCGTTCAAGCTGGGCGGCAACATGCCGGGTCGGGGCATGGGCGAGCGGCTGGCCGTGGACCCGCACCGCAACAGCGTGCTGTACCTGGGCGCGCCCAGCGGCAAGGGGCTGTGGCGGTCGACGGACTCCGGGGTGACCTGGTCGCAGGTGACGAACTTCCCCAACGTGGGCGACTACGCCCAGGATCCGGGTGACACTTCCGGCTACGCGTCCGACAACCAGGGCATCGTGTGGGTCACCTTCGACGAGTCCACGGGCACGGCCGGGAGCGCCACGAAGACCCTCTACGTCGGAGTCGCCGACAAGGACAACGCGGTGTACCGGTCGACGGACGCGGGCGCGACCTGGCAGCGGCTCGCGGGCCAGCCGACCGGGTACCTGGCCCACAAGGGCGTCCTCGACGCGAAGAACGGCCACCTCTACCTCGCCTACAGCGACAAGGGCGGCCCGTACGACGGCGGCAAGGGCCAGGTGTGGCGCTACGCGACGGGGACGGGCACCTGGACGGACATCAGCCCGGTGGCGGAGGCCGACACGTTCCACGGCTTCAGCGGGCTGACCGTGGACCGGCAGAAACCGGGCACGGTGATGGCGACCGCGTACAGCGCCTGGTGGCCGGACACACAGATCTTCCGCTCCACGGACAGCGGCGCCACCTGGAGCAGGGCGTGGGACTACACGTCGTACCCGAACCGCGAGAACCGCTACACCATGGACGTCTCGTCGTCGCCGTGGCTGACCTGGGGCGCGAACCCGCAGCCGCCCGAGCAGACGCCGAAGCTGGGCTGGATGACCGAGGCGCTGGAGATCGACCCGTTCGACTCGAACCGCATGATGTACGGCACGGGCGCGACGATCTACGGCACGGAGAACCTCGGGAACTGGGACAGCGGCGGCAAGTTCACCGTCAAGCCGATGGTGCGGGGGCTGGAGGAGACGGCGGTCAACGACCTCGCCTCTCCCCCGTCCGGAGCTCCGCTGCTGAGCGCGCTCGGTGACATCGGCGGCTTCCGGCACACGGACCTGACGAAGGTCCCGCCGATGATGTTCACCCAGCCGAACTTCACCACGACCACCAGCCTGGACTTCGCCGAGTCGAACCCGGACACCGTGGTCCGCGTGGGCAACCTGGACACCGGCCCGCACATCGCGTTCTCGACGGACAACGGGGCCAACTGGTTCGCGGGGACCGACCCGTCGGGCGTGAGCGGCGGTGGCACGGTCGCGTCGGCCGCGGACGGCGGCCGGTTCGTGTGGAGCCCCGACGGCGCCGGCGTGCACCACACGACCGGCTTCGGCACGTCGTGGCAGGCGTCGAGCGGCATCCCGGCCGGGGCGATCGTCGAGTCGGACCGGGTCGACGCCAACACCTTCTACGGCTTCAAGTCGGGGAAGTTCTACGTCAGTGAGGACGGTGGGGCGACGTTCGAGGCGTCCCCGGCCACCGGGCTGCCCAGCGGTGACAGCGTCCGCTTCAAGGCGCTGCCGGGTGGGAAGGGCGACGTGTGGCTGGCGGGCGGCGCGGCGGACGGCGCGTACGGCCTGTGGCACTCCACGGACGGCGGGGCGAGCTTCACCAAGCTGCCCGGCGTCGAGCAGGCCGACACCGTCGGCTTCGGCAAGGCCGCGCCCGGCGCCTCCTACCAGACGCTCTACACCAGCGCGAAGATCGGCGGGGTGCGCGGCATCTTCCGCTCCACGGACAAGGGCGCGAGCTGGACCCGTGTCAACGACGACGCCCACCAGTGGGGCTGGACGGGCGCGGCGATCACCGGCGACCCGAGGGTCTACGGCCGTGTCTACGTCTCCACGAACGGCCGCGGCGTCATCTACGGCGACACCTCCGGCGGCGGGACGACGGACCCGGGCCCCGGCCCCACGCCCACCGGCGCCTGCGCGGTGACGTACAAGGTGACGAGCCAGTGGTCGGGCGGCTTCCAGGGCGAGGTGCAGCTCACCAACACCGGCACCGGTCCCTGGACCGGCTGGTCCCTCACGTGGTCCTTCGCCGACGGCCAGAAGCTGGCCCAGGCGTGGAACGCGCAGGCGGCGCAGTCGGGCACGGCGGTGACGGCGAGGAACGTCGGCTGGAACGGCACGGTGGCGAAGGGCGCGTCGGTGAGCTTCGGCTTCACGGCGAGTTGGTCGGGGACGAACACGAAACCGACCGCGTTCCGACTGGGTGACCAGAGCTGCACGGTGACCTGACGGACCTCCCCCGGGAGGGCGCGCGCCGAGAGCGGCACGCGTTCTCCCGGCCCGGGGAGTATCACAGTCCGTCGCGGGGCACCTTTGTGCCGCCGTACCTGGCCGCCAGTTCCGCCGCCGTCCGGGCGATCCTCGCGCGCAGTTCCGGTGGTTCCAGAACCTCGATGCCGCTGCCCAGGCGCAGGAACTCGGCGTGGGCGTGGTCGACGGATTCGATGGTGACGCTGACGCGGCGCCAGCCGTCCGCTTCCGGTGCGGCCTCGTCCTGGGCCGTCCCGGGGAGCGTGACCCCCGGGGCCACCCGCACCACGGCCCGGTCCGCGCGCAGCCGGCGGTGGAAGTCGCGCTGGTAGGCGGTCCAGTAACGGGCCAGATCGAAGTCCTCCGGGCGGGTGAACTCCTCGTCCGTGGCGGACAGCCGCAGGATCTGGTCTACGCGGTAGGCGCGCGGGCCCGGGCCCGCGACCACGTACCAGCGCCCCGCCTTGAGGACCAGCCCGTACGGCTCCAGGCGGCGCTCCACATCGGTGGGCTCGCGCCAGCGCCGGTACAGGACGTTCAGCACCCGGCCGTTCCAGACCGCGTCGGCCACCGCCGGCAGGAACGGCGTCTCGTCCGCACCCGCGTACCAGCCGGGCGCGTCGAGGTGGAAGCGGCCGCTGATCCGGTCCGCGTGGACACGCAGCTCCGGCGGCAGGGCGGCACGGACCTTGAGCCGGGCGGCGGCCAGCACGGAACCGAGTCCGAGCTGCGCGGCGGCGCCCGGGGCGCCGGCCAGGAAGAGGGCCTCGGCCTCACCGGCGGTGAGGCCGGTGAGCCGGGTGCGGTAGCCGTCGAGGAGACGGTAGCCGCCGGCATGGCCCGCGTCCCCGTACAGCGGGACACCGGCCGCGCTCAGCGCCTCGACGTCCCGGTACACCGTGCGCACCGACACCTCCAGTTCCTCGGCGAGCTGGGCGGCGGTCATCCGGCCGCGGGCCTGGAGCAGCAGGAGGATGGAGACGAGACGGCTGGACTTCACTGACACAGGATGTCAGGGGACCGGCCCTACCGTCCCGGCATGCCATTCAGCGAGAAACTGCTGACCGTGCCCCCGCCCCTCGAAGTCGCCGGGCGGCACGTCAAGCGCTACCACGTCACCGCGGACCCCGCGGGCATCGAGCCCGAGGTCGAGAAGGCGGCCTACGCGATCCTGCCGGAGCTGCTGCCGGAGCCGGACGGCACGCCGCCGGCGACGTTCGTCGTGCTGCACCGGGGCGGTGACGACGGCGCCTACCTGAACGTGTACAGCTGGGTGTGGGACAACGTCCTGCACTTCAGGGGCGCGGCGGCGGGCCAGCCGGTGCTGGGCTGCCCGGACCGCGACCCGACGCACTTCATCACTCCCGGACTGCCCTGGATCGGCTGCGTCTGGGAGCTGCCGCCGATCCTGCACGAGCGGGACGCCTGGGTGCGGCACCTGCTGGCCCCCGATGTGCCCGACCTCATCGCCTACTTGGCCGACTCACTGCCCGAGGGCACCACAGGGGACCGCACGGCGGGGCCAACTGGCTGACCAACCGGGTCGGGGACTTCACCCGGGCTTGCGGAACGCCCGCAGGCTGAACACCGGGTCGGGGCGTGGCCGGTCCTGGTCGGGCAGGCGCGCCAGCCGCCGGGCGAACTCCTCCGCGAGGGGCTCGCCCGGCGGCAGGGTGACGAACCAGCCCCGGCGCAGGTCGGCGATGGTGCGGCGCGGGCTGCGGCCCTGGCCGTGTCCGGTGAACCGGGCCCGCCCGGCCGGGACCAGGCCGTGGGCGGCGGCGTGGGCCTCGACGTCCGCCGCCGCGTCCCGGGCCGGGCTGGGCGGCCGGGGGGACAGGACGACATCGATGTCGCTGCCCACGTTGTGGGAGGCGGCCTTGTCGACCGTCGTGACGTACACCCCGCCGGGGCGCAGCACCCGGGCGCACTCGCCGACGATGGCCCGCACCTCGGCGGGCCCGGCGGCCAGGTGCAGCAGCCACACGGTGCAGACGGCGTCGAACTGCCCGTCGCCGAAGGGCAGTCCGCGGCTGTCGGCGCGGACGACGGCACCGGGCAGCCGGGCGGCGGCCTGGCGGACCATCGCGGGGGCGAGGTCGACGCCGGTCACCCGCATGCCGGGGCGCGCGGCCGCGAGCCGCCGGGTCACGATGCCGGTGCCGCAGGCGACGTCGAGCAGGCCGCGCGCCTGGCGCGGTACGAGCCCGAGCACCGCGTCGGCGGCGGCCGCCGCCCGGGGCTCGCCGCCGCGGGAGGCGTCGTACCGCTCCGCTTCCTTGTCGTAGTCGAGCACGCGGTCAGTGTGCCCCGTGTCCGGGGGCCAGGTCCTCCACCTTGCGGGCGAGTTCGAAGTCCTTCTCGGTGACGGCGCCGCCCGCGCTGTGCGTGTGCACGGACAGGGCGACGGTGTGGTAGCCGAGCGTGAGGTCGGAGTGGTGGTCCAGTTCCTCCTGGACCTGGGCGATGTGCACGACCATCGCCGTCGCGGCGAAGTGCGAGCCGAGCCGGTAGGAGCGGGTGAGGCGGTCCCCGTCGAGGGACCAGCCGGGCAGTTCGGCCAGCCGGTCCTCGATCTCCTGGCGCGACAGCGGTTCGACGGGCATGGGCTGTGTTCCTTCCCTCACTGCGGGTGTCCTCGTCGCCTCTCAGCCTGCCACAGCGTGACGTCCCAGACCCTGGTCAGAGCGCCGCGCCCTGTCCGCCGCGGCCGGTTCTCGGTTACGGTCCCGGCATGACCACTCACCCGTCCACCGCGCAGCGGGGCGTCGGTCCCCTGCTGCGGGCCTGGCGGGAGCGGCGGCGGGTCAGCCAGCTGGAGCTGGCCCTGCGCGCGGACTCCTCGGCCCGCCACATCAGCTTCGTCGAGACGGGCCGGTCCCGGCCCAGCGAGGAGATGGTGCTGCGGCTGGCCGAGCACCTGGACGTCCCCGTGCGGGAGCGCAACGCGCTGCTGATGGCGGCCGGTTACGCCCCGCGCTACCCGGAGACCCCGCTGGACGACCCGGCGCTGGGCCCGCTGCGCGAGGGCATCGAGCGGCTGATCGGCGGGTACGAGCCGTATCCGGCGCTGGTGGTGGACGCGCGGTACGACGTGGTGGCGGCCAACCGCGGGATCATGGCGCTGGTCGACGGCGTCTCGCCGGCCCTGCTGGAGCCGCCGCTGAACGCGATGCGGCTGGCGCTGCACCCGGAGGGCCTCGCACCCCGGATCCGGAACCTGCGCGCCTGGCGCGGGCATCTGCTGGAGCAGATGGAACGGCAGATCGCGCTGCACCGCTCCGAGCCGCTGCGGGCGCTGTACGAGGAGGTCGCGGCGTATCCGGTGCCGGACGAGGACCCGGCCGACGAGCCCGGTGAGCCGGTGCCGTACTTCGCGCTGCCGCTGCGGATCGAGCACGGAGGGCGGACCCTGTCGTTCATCTCCTCGATCTCCACGTTCAACACGCCGATGGACGTGACCGTCGCCGAGCTGGCCGTGGAGACGCTGCTCCCGGCCGACCCGGCGACCGCCAAGTACCTTCAGCAGTCCATTTCCTGACGGGCTTTCAGGGCGACGTGCTGGAGCACGGCGAAGCCGGCCACGGTCAGCGCCTGGAGGACTGTCCACACGGCGCCCGCCGTGCTCGGCGAGAGCCACAGCGCCAGGGCCACCAGGCTCAGCGCCGTCCAGGCGAGGTTGGCCTCGACGACCGCCCGCACGCCGAGCGCGGGCGGCCGGCGGCGGGCGGCCAGCAGGCCCACGCCGGTCGCGTACACGGCGAGGAAGGCGCCCAGCGCGAGCAGCAGCGTCGCGTCGGCCCCGAGGAACCGTCCCAGCGGGCCGGACAGGGCGAGGTAGGCGAGCGCGTTGGCGCCGGTCACGACGGCGTCCAGGGCCAGGAAGCGGCGCAGCGCGGACTGCGGCTCGGTGGTCCGGGCGAGCGCGGCGAGCTGGGTCGTGGACATGGGACATCATCCTCCGTCGGTTGCGGTGCCTGACCGGGCCGGCACGTGCGGGCTCGTCCGGTCGGCTGGTGTGCGGCCGGGCGGGTGGTGCGGCCGGGGCCGGGTCCCGGGCCGGAGTGCGCCGGCCCGGGACCCGGTGTGTTCACGATCCCGCGCGGGCGGCGGCCGGTCGATTACCCGTGGGGTAATGCCGCCGCGCGCCCCTGCTCCGCGATCTCCATGCCGTCGGGCCTGTGGTGCGAGCGGCCGGGCGTGCCACACTGATCGCGGACGTGGCACGTTGGGGAGGCGTGGCGTGAGTGAACGGCGGGCCGCACCCACCGTGGGCCAGGTGGTGCTGGGCAAGCGGCTGCAGGAACTGCGCGAGGTGGCGGGCCTCAGCCGTGAGGAGGCCGCGCGGGTGCTGCGCGTCGCCCCGGCGACGGTCCGGCGGATGGAGACCGCCGACGTCGCGCTGAAGATCCCGTACGTGCAGATCCTGCTGACCGCGTACGGAGTCGCCGAGGACGAGGTGAGCGCGTTCGTCGAGTTCGCCGAGGAGGCGAACCGGCCCGGCTGGTGGCAGCGGTTCCACGACGTGCTGCCCGAGTGGTTCAGCCTGTACGTGAGCCTGGAGGGCGCCGCCCGGATCATCCGGTCCTACGAACCGCACTTCGTGCCCGGGCTGCTGCAGACCGAAGGGTACGCGCGTGCCGTGCTGGAGTCCGGCACCATCGCGAACGCCGGTCCCGAGGCGGTGGAGCGGCACGTGTCGCTGCGGATGGAGCGGCAGCGACTGCTGGAGCGCCCCGATCCGCCGCACCTGTGGGTGATCATGGACGAGACGGTGCTGCGCCGCCCGGTGAGCATCGACGGCCGGGTGATGCGCGACCAGCTGGACAGGCTGCTGGAGTACGCCGCGCGGGACCGCGTCACGCTCCAGGTCGCCGAGTTCGCGGACGGTCCGCATCCGGGGACGTACGCGCCGTTCTCGCTGTTCCGCTTCGCCGAGCCCGAGCTGCCGGACATGGTGTTCACCGAGTACCTGACCGGCGCGCTGTACCTCGACTCCCGCAAGGAGGTCTCGGCGCACCTGGAGGTCCTGGATTACATGACCGCCCGCGCCGGCTCCACGCAGCGCACCCAGGCGCTGCTGCGGCGGTACCGCGACAGCTTCTGAGGCGGCTGCCCGATCCCGTCCCAGGTCACTCCCCGCCCGACGTCATGGCACGGGTACTGACCCGTACGGGCGCCGCCGGCAGGTGTGCCCCCCGGGCCGCCCCTAGCGTCGGCATCACGGGGCAGCCCAGGGAGCGCACGCGAAGGAGATCCGATGCCCGGATTCGAGGTGCTGTACCAGGCGGCCGCGCTGTGCCTGATGTTCCCCGACGACGACTTCCGCACCCGGCTGCCGCTGCTGCGCGAAGCCGCGCCGCAGCTGCGGGAGTTCGCCGACCACGCGGCGCTGACCCCGCCGCGCGAGCTGGCGGCGCACTACGTCGAGGTGTTCGAGGCGGAGCCGGACCACAGTCTGTATCTCAGCGCGTGGCGCGAGGCGGCCCCCACGCCCTCCGAGGAGCTGTACCGCTCGCACGGCCTGGAGACCACCGGCGAGGAACCGCCGGACTTCCTCCCGGCGGTCCTGGAGTGCGCGGCCCGCACCGGCGACACCCAGCTCCTGGCGGACCACCACGACGGCCTGGACCTGCTCCGCGTCCGCCTCACCGATTTCGGCACGCCGTACGCGACCGTGCTGGACGCGGTGTGCGCGACCCTGCCGCCCACCGCATCGGACCGCTAGGGGCGTCGCGGGGCGGGAGGGACTGTGCGGACCCGCCCTAAGCGGCGCCGCCCTTCTCGTCGCGGCGGTCGTGCTCGTCGTCCACGATCTCCGCGTCGACCACGCCCTCCTCGTCCTGTGGCGGGGTGGGGGTGTCCTCCGCGGGGGCCTGCTGGGGCTGGGACCGGGCGTACATCGCCTGGCCCATCTTCTGGCTGACCGCGGCGAGTTCCTCGACGCCGGTGCGCAGTTCGGCGGTGTCCGCCTGCCGGTCGAGTCGTGCCTTGAGGTCGGCGACGGCGGCCTCGACCTCCGCCGTGGTGTCGGCCGGGATCTCGTCGGCGTTGTCGCGGAGGAACTTCTCGGTCTGGTAGACGAGTTGCTCGGCCTGGTTGCGGGTCTCGGCGGCCTCGCGGCGTTTGCGGTCCTCCTCGGCGTACTGCTCGGCCTCGCGCATCATGCGGTCGATGTCGTCCTTGGGCAGGGCCGAGCCGCCGGTGACGGTCATCTTCTGTTCGCGGCCGGTGGCCATGTCCTTGGCGGACACGTGCATGATGCCGTTGGCGTCGATGTCGAAGGCCACCTCGATCTGTGGGACGCCGCGCGGGGCCGGCGGCAGTCCGGTGAGGTCGAAGACGCCGAGCTTCTTGTTGTAGGCGGCGATCTCGCGTTCGCCCTGGTAGACCTGGATGCCGACCGAGGGCTGGTTGTCGGCGGCGGTGGTGAAGATCTCCGAACGCCGGGTGGGGATCGTGGTGTTGCGCTCGATCAGCTTCGTCATGATGCCGCCCTTGGTTTCGATGCCCAGGGACAGCGGGGTGACGTCGAGCAGCAGCACGTCCTTGACGTCGCCGCGCAGGACGCCCGCCTGGAGCGCGGCCCCGAGGGCCACGACCTCGTCGGGGTTGACGCCCTTGTGCGGGTCCTTGCCGGTCAGCTCCTTCACGAGGTCCGTCACGGCGGGCATGCGGGTCGAGCCACCGACGAGGATGACGTGGTCGATCGCCGAGAGCTGCACACCGGCATCCCGGACCGCCTGGTGGAACGGGGCCTTGCAGCGGTCGAGGAGGTCCTCGGTGAGCTCCTGGAACTGGGCCCGGGTCAGCTTCTCGTCCAGGTGCAGCGGCCCCTCGGCGGAGGCCGTGATGTACGGCAGGTTGATCGTCGTCTCGGTGGAGCTGGACAGCTCGATCTTCGCCTTCTCGGCACCCTCGCGCAGCCGCTGCACGGCCATCTTGTCCTTGGCCAGGTCGACGCCGTACTGCCCTTTGAAGCGCTTGATCAGGTACTCGACGATGCGCTGGTCCCAGTCGTCGCCGCCCAGGTGTGTGTCGCCGTTGGTGGCCTTCACCTCGATGACGCCCTCGCCCATATCCAGCAGCGAGACGTCGAAGGTGCCGCCGCCCAGGTCGAAGACGAGGACCGTCTGGTCGTTCTCCTTGTCCAGGCCGTAGGCGAGGGCCGCGGCCGTCGGCTCGTTGATGATCCGCAGGACCTTCAGGCCCGCGATCTCCCCGGCCTCCTTGGTGGCCTGCCGCTGGGAGTCGTCGAAGTACGCGGGGACGGTGATCACCGCGTCGGTGACGTCCTCGCCGAGGTAGGACTCGGCGTCCCGCTTCAGTTTCTGCAGCACCCGCGCGGACAGCTCCTGCGCGCGGTAGCGGGTGCCGTCGATGTCGCCCTGCCCGGGGAAGCGCCACTGCGGGTCGCCCATGTACCGCTTGACCGAGCGGGCCGTGCGCTCCACGTTCGTCACGGCCTGCCGCTTGGCGACCTCGCCGACCAGCACCTCGCCGTTCTTGGCGAACGCCACGACCGAGGGCGTGGTCCTGGCCCCCTCCGCGTTGGCGATGACGGTGGGCTCACCGCCCTCCAGCACGGCGACCACCGAGTTCGTGGTTCCGAGGTCGATCCCGACCGCACGTCCCATCGCTGTCCCCTTCCGCCAGGGCGCTCCGCACACTCTCCAGCACAAAACTTGAGTGCGCCGTTGTCAATGCCACGTGGGGGTGACCGGGCCGCGCAGCGCCACCGCGCGCCGGGGCCGGTCGGTGACGAGCACGTCGACGCGCGGGTGGGCGAGGAAGGCGCGCATGAGGGTGTCGTCGTTGACCGTCCACACCATGGTGAACAGGCCGCGCCGGGCCGCCTCGCGCAGTACGTTCGCCCTGGCCAGCCGCTGGTGCACGGCGACGCCGTGGGCTCCGCAGGCCCGGATGCGGCGGGCCGGGAACAGTTCGCTCAGCCGGGTCCCGGGCAGCCGGGCCAGGGCCAGCTCGCTGCGGTCACGGCCCAAGGACAGGGCGGTGCGCACCCGGGGGTGGGACCGGGTGACGGCGGCGACGGAACGGTCCTCCAGGGTCGTCACGACGAGACCGTCCTCGCCCAGCAGGGCGACCGCCCGGTCGAGCACCTCCCGCTCGTAGCCCACCTCCTTCAGGTCCAGGTGTGCCACCAGCTTCCCGGCGATCAGCGCCATGACCTCCTCGACCACGGGCACGTCATGACCGGCCCGCTCGCTCAGCTCGGCGTGGGTGAGCGCGGACAGCGGCGGCCCGGCGGGGCCGGCCCGGGGATCGTGGTGGACGACGAGGACACCGTCGCCCGTGCGCCGGACGTCGAACTCGACGTACTCGGCGCCGGACTCCAGGGCGTCCCGGTACGCCTCCCAGGTGGCGGCGCCGGCGCGCTCGGAGCCGCCCCGGTGGGCGGAGACGGCGGGGCGTGGCGTCATGGCCGGGGACTCCGGAAGGGCGGGCGCGGGGGCGGGACGGGGGCGAAGTCGTCGTCGGGGGCGGGCGGCAGCGGGCCGGAGCCGGCACGGACCCGCCTGAGCAGGATCCAGCCGATCAGGGCGAGGACGACGAAGGGCGGCCAGGCCGGCGCGTAGGCCGTTCCGTAGGCGCGCAGGCCGGGGATGGAGCGGTGCTCGTCCACGTTCGTGCCGTTCACGCCGAAGAAGGCCGGCAGCAGCGTCGGCGGCAGGGCGATCAGGGTGGCGGCGGCGACCGGGCCGGAGACGGTGCGGTCGCGGCGGTCGTCTCGCTCGGCGAGTTGGGCGTCCAGGGCGGCGGAGCGTGCGCTGATCACCGAGGTGAGGCGCTCGACCGTGGGGGCCGAGTTCTCCAGGCTGCCGCGGATGCCCAGGGCGTCGCCCCGCCAGGACTGGAAGGCCTCGGTGATCATCAGGATCCGCAGGGACGCCAGGCCGAGGCCGTGGTCGCCGTGCGGCAGCCGCAGCCGCCCGGGCGCCATCCGCTCGTCGAGGACCGGCAAGGGGAGCACGTCCTGGCTGGTCATCAGGTGGGAGGCGAAGCGGCCGTGGTCGTAGCGGTCGACGAGGGCGCCGAGGGCGGTGTCCCGGGGGTGCAGCCGGCCGGACAGGCTGAACAGCAGCAGGACGCGGGTCCGCTCCCGGGCGGCGGAGTCGGGCACCGAAGCGCTGGTGGACGTTCCCGGCAGCATCGCGTTCCTTCCGGCCCGTCGGTGGCGAAGCGACTGGTTTTCTACCCCGGCCCCGCGCGGCGAACCGGCGACGCCCGCCCGGCGCTCGCCGGGCGAAGCCGCCAGGTCAACCCGGCCCGGCCCGCGCCGCACCGGGCCACGGGCGGCACACGGCCGCACGCGGTCCCCGGCGGATCGCTGCACGAGGGTCGCGCCCCGGCGACACGGCCTCACGCGGCCGGGGCGGGCCGCTTCCGCGACAACGGCGTCAGGCGGGCCGCCCCGGTGCGCGCCCGCGCGGTGTCACACGGGCCGTGCCCCCGAGGGCGGGCCCGCGTGACGCCGGTGGGTGAGGTCAGGCGAGCTTGGCGGTCAGGGTGATGGGCGTGGCCTTCAGGGCCTGGCTGACCGGGCAGCCGACCTTGGCCTCCTCCGCGGCGGCGAGGAAGGCCTCCTCGTCCATGCCCGGGACGGTGCCCTCGACGGTCAGGTGGATGCCGGTGATGCCCTCACCCGGCTGGAACGTGACGTCCGCCGAGGTCACCAGCTTGGTCGGCGGGGTGCCGGCCTTGTCGAGGATGTTGGAGAAGGCCATCGAGAAGCAGCTGGAGTGGGCTGCGGCGATCAGCTCCTCCGGGCTGGTCTTCCCGCCCGGCTCCTCGGTACGGGCCGCCCAGGAGACCGGCTGCTCGGTGAGAATGCCCGAGGAGTCGAAGGTGACGACACCGTTGCCCTTGAAGAGGTTGCCTTCCCACACCGTGTGGGCGGAGCGCGTGGCTGCCATGACGCATCCTTTCGATGAGTATCCGGAACCCGGTCGTTCGGGGTTCCTCACCCCATCCGATCACACTCCGGCTCAACTCACGCGGAAGACCGGTCCTCTGGCGCTGAACGGCAGCCGCGCTCCGGCCGGGATCAGGTAGGCGTGCTCGCGCCGCACCCGCAGGGTGTCGCACCAGCCGTCGGTGATGACCAGGACGGGCGCGCCGGGCGGGAAGTCGTCCGCGCGGTGCAGCAGGTCGACGCCGGGCTGCAGGACGGTGCCGCCGCGGCCGTGCACCCGGACCCGCCCGGCGATCTCCGTCACGGGCAGATAGCCGGCGTCGTGCGGGGCCGCGTCGCAGAACACGACCCGGGCGGCCGGTACGTCACGGGCCTCGGCGTAGGAGGCGATCGCGCCCAGCGCCTTGCCGAGCAGGACGCGGTCCATGGAGCCGGAGGTGTCCAGGACCACGCCGAAGGTGCAGCGGGCGATCTCCTCGGGCGGGAAGTACCGCCCGGCGCGCGGGATGTCGGGCGTGGAGGCCTGGCGCCGCGAGGGCCGGGCGTAGGAACGGACGGGTTCGGGGCGGGGCACGAACTCGTCGAACCAGCGTGCCAGGCGCGCGTCCCAGGGCAGCGGCGGGTGGCTCAGCGCCCGGATCTCCTCGACCAGCCCGCCGGGCAGGAAGCCGCGCTCCTGCCGCTGGTGCAGGTCCAGGCCCTGGGCGAGGCCGCGGCGGTAGAACGCGTCGAGGTCGACGTAGTCACGGGGCGAGCCGAGCGGACCGCCGAGGATGTCCCCCACGCCCTTGCCGCGCAGGGTGGCCGGCCGGCGCCGGCGGCGCAGGTCGCCGGCGATGCGGTCGTAGACCTCCTCGGCGGACAGGCCGGCGAGCTGCGGGTCGTACAGCAGCCCCTCGGGCATGGTGCCGACCTCCATCTCGGTCAGCCAGCCGTTGACGACGTAGTCGCAGGCGACGTTGAACAGATAGGGATCGCGGGTGCCGCAGCGGTCGCCGTGGCGCAGGGCGGCGTGCAGCATCTCGTGGGCGAGGACGAACCGCCACTCCTCGTCCTCGAAACCGCGCAGGGGGTTGATGTAGATCTCGCCCGCCTCGGCGTCGACCGCGGCGACCGCGATGCCGTGGGCGCGGGCGACTTCGGCGTCGGCGACCAGCTTGATGCCGGCCGCGATGCCGCCGAGCAGCGGGTAGGAGGAGATGAACCAGCTCAGCGCCCGCTGCCAGGGGCGCTGAGCTGGCGTCTCGCCGTCCAGGCTGTCGCGGCGCCCGCCGGCCATGTCCATCGCGGCGGACACGGTCCGGGTCAGGGCGGTGGCGAAGGCCAGCTGCCAGTCGGGCGGCCGGGACCAGCCCGTCCACGGCACCAGCACCTGGTCGGGCTCGCCGCCGGCCGTGCCGCAGCGCTCGTAGACCGGCGGCAGTCCGTCGCGCCGCCAGCGGGCGGCGAGCCGCTCCTCGTCGCCGTCCGGGTAGGCGGCGGGCAGGTGCTCGGGGGTCTCGCCGACGGTGAAGCCGAGCAGGAAGCGGTTGACCACGACGCAGCGTGCGGCGAGGTCGAAGCGGTCGGGCTGGACGCGCTCGCCCTTGACCGCGGGGACGTGGCCGAAGCCCAGGTGCAGCACGGCGTGGGCGAGCGCCCAGGCCCAGGCGGCGGGCTCGGCGAGCCGGTCCGGGTGGACGTGCAGGTCGCCGTCGGAGTCGACGGCGACGAGCCCGTCGCGGGGCGCGAAGCGGCACTCCTCCTGGCGGCAGACGTCGAACTCCACGGCCGCGAGAGCGGGGTTGGCCCGCATCAGCCGCATACCCTCGGCGAACGCCTCCCCCGCGAGGTCCCGCTTCTTCTTGCGCTGGTCCTTGCCGTGGCCGCGGCTCACCGCCGCGCCTCCACCAGCCGGGGCATGTCCCGGGCCGCCTCGACGAGGAACCAGGAGGGCAGCACGGGGTTGCCGTCGGCGTCGGAGGCGATGACGGTCTGGGCGACCTCGACGGAGATCTCGGCGAGCTGCACCAGCAGCGACTTGGCGCGGTAGGCGGTCTGCCGGCCGTTCGCCGACATGTGCTCCTTGCTGGCGGGCAGTTCCTTGACGAGGCGGCCGCGGAAGGAGTCGGCGAGGTAGTAGAGCAGGTCACGGTCCTCCGGGCGGTTGGGCCAGCGGGCGTCGCCCTTGATGATCGCCTCGATGCCGTAGCGGCTGCGCACGATCTTGACGTAGCCGCAGAAGGCCTGCGCGTGCGCGGGCGTGAGCGTGCCGTGCGCGAGGACCCGCAGCGTCTCCTCGTCGAGGTCCCGGCCGAAGGAGTGCAGGGCGTCGGAGAGCATGTGCCAGGAGCGGGGCGTGGAGAACGGCTCCTCCGTCTTCGGCGGCTTGGACCACAGGTGGTCGGGCCGGTCGGTGAGGTGGTCCACGATCCACGGGTGGATGCCGTTGCCCCCGGCCCAGGCCAGCCAGTCCTTGGCTGAGGCCTCCAGATGGACGTGGGTGAGCCGGTTGACCAGCGCGGAGGCGATGGGCCGGGCGAGCGCGTTGTCGGTGGCGCGGTTGCCGGCGCCGATGACGATCGAGCCCTCGGGCAGCTCGTAGGTGCCGATGCGGCGGTCCAGGATCAGCGAGTAGAACGCCTTCTGCACGTCCGGCGTGGCCGCGTTGAGCTCGTCCAGGAACAGGCAGTACGGCTCGTCCCGGGCGATGGCCTCCGGCGGGCAGAACACCGAGCGGCCGTCGCGGATCTGCGGGACGCCGATGAGGTCCTCGGGGGCGAGCTGGGTGCCCAGCAGGCTCACGCACTGAAGGCCCAGCGACTCGGCGAAGTTCCGCACGAGGGAGGACTTCCCGATGCCGGGGGCGCCCCAGATGAAGACCGGCCGGACCGTGGCCAGGCCCAGCAGCAGGTCCGGGATGCGGGCGGGCGTGACCGTGACGGCTGCCTGCAAAGCAGCTACTCCTTGCGGGTGTTCGAGAAGGACGCTCGGGTGTGCGGCGTCCGGTACGAACAGTGTGGGCGTACGGCCCGCAAGGCGCAGCCGATTTTCAGGCGGCGCGCTCCTGCTCGCCGGCCTCCAGCGGCACCTGCGGTCCGTTCGACTCGCGCAGCCAGCGCCGCAGCACCCGGTGCACCCGCTCGGCGCCGACGAGTTCCGCCCCGTCCCCGACGGGCGCGGACAGCGTGAGCGGCGACAGCAGGAAGGGCTTGCCCTGGGCGCCGCCGAGCCCGCCGTGGGAGCCGATCTGCTCCTCGAAGGCGAGGACTTCGCCGTCGGCCGGGTCGTGGAAGGAGTTGACCATGATGTCGGCGGCGTGCGGGAAGGAGTGCGTGCGGCGGACCGCGTCGGCGGCGCCCCGGCCGAACGCGGCGAGCGGGCCCGGGTCGTCGTCGAGGTCGGCCAGCGGGATCTCGGCCCCGTACGCGCCGAGCACGACCCCGCCGTGCTGCTCGCTGCGCACCAGCAGGAAGCCGATGCCGGGGTGGTTGGCGAGGGTCGGCAGCAGCGCGGGGTGGCGGGCGTCGATCTCCTCCTTGCTCATCCGGTGGGTGATGTCCGGGAAGGAGACCAGACCGAGGTTGCCCGAGGCCAGCACGATCGGTTCCTCGCGGCGCACGGGCCGGTGCCGCTCGCGGCCCTCCTCGACCGGTATGCGCAGCGCGGCGCGGACGGCGGCGCGGGCCTCCGCCCCGCTGCGGGTGCGCTCGGCCCGGCGCGGCACGGGCAGTCCGCAGCCGGCCCGCACCAGGTCGCCGAGGGTGAGGCCGTAGCGGGAGCGGAAGGTCTCGCCGGGGCTCTGGCCGTGGTCGGACAGCACGACGATCCGGTACGGGCGCGGGGCGTGCTCGGCGACGTTCTCGATCAGGGCGAGGCAGCGGTCCAGGCGCTGCAGGACCTTCCGCGCGTCGCGGCTCGCCGGTCCTGAGTGGTGGGCGACCTCGTCGTAGGCGACCAGGTCGGCGTAGACGGCGGTGCGTCCGGCGAGCATGTCGCCGGTGACGGCGGCGACGACGACGTCCCGCTCGACGACGGTCGCGAAGGCGCGGACGAGCGGGTAGAGGCCGCCGCGGGAGACGCGCGGCCGCTGCTTGCGGAGGCGGGCCCGGGTGGACTCGCCGATCTCCCGGCCGACCTCGGCGAGGAAGGACAGTGCCGTGCGCACGGCGTTGGCCGGGTCGGAGAAGTAGGCGAAGTAGCCGTCGCGGGAACGGTTCTCGCGGCTGCGGCGGCGGGTGGCGATGGACAGCACCAGGGCCTGCTGGTCGGCGCCGCCGCCGAAGAGGTTGCCGCGGCTGGCGCCGTCCACGGTGAGCAGGCCGCCGTGCCCGGCGTATCCGACGGCGCGGCGCTGGAGTTCGGCGGCGCTGGTCGGGCGGTTGCAGACGACGATCTCGCGGGTGTCCTTCTCGTACCAGCGGAAGGCCGGGACGTCGTGATTGCTGCCGTGCAGGATGCCGAGCTGGCTGGCGCCGGTCTGGCTGGACCAGTCGGTGCGCCAGGGGGTGAGCCGGTGGCTGGGGCGGCCGCCGGGGCCCGGGCTGAGCCAGCGGGCGACGGTGGGCATCAGGCCCTCGCCGACCGCGTCGAGCAGCGTGTCGTGGCCGACGCCGTCCAGTTGCAGGAAGACCGTACCGGGACTGGACGGGCAGGGCGGCCCGGACCGGCGGCGACGGCGGTCGGAGAGGCGGTAGAGCCGGCGGCGGTAGGCGTCGTCGTCGCGGACGGCCAGGGCGGCGCCGGTCGCGGACGCCACGGCCGACATCACCGCGGCGACCACGACGGCGGTCTCCGGGGCGGCGGCGCCGCGCTCGGCGGGGTTGAGGTTCAGGGCGAGCAGCAGCAGCGCCCCGTTCAGGAAGAAGACCAGCAGGCCCAGCACGAGCGCGGGTACGAGGAGCAGCAGCCGCACCAGCAGCGGCCACACCACGGCCGACAGCACGCCGAAGGCACCGGCGCCGGACGCGGCCGTGACGGCGATGTCGGTCGCGCTGTCGCCGTCCGCCGAGCGGAGCCGGAAGTCGGGCAGGATGCCGGCGAGCACCAGCATCGTGACGGTGGAAACCGCCCACACGGCGACGCTGCGCCCCACCTGACTGGCGGCCCGCCGCCACCACACGCCCCGCACGCCCAGCCACCTCACGTCCCGGCCCGCCGCGTCCACGGGCTTTCCCCCACCCTGTCACAACGCCCGGGAGGGCTCGTTCGTCCCCGGTTCCCACCCCTCGCCGGGGACTTCAGCGGCCGTCGTACCCGGCCGTCGGCATCGACAGCCGGCGGTGCACACACGCCTTCATCGCCGCGTCGTACGCCGGTTCCGCGTGGCCCACCGTCTCGACCCGCACGCCGCGCCGCGCGCACTCCGCGGTGAACTCCTCGACGGAGGCGAGCGCGCTCTCCAGGACCCGCCGGCTGGGTGCCACGAACAGGTCGAGGCCGGGCCGGACGCCGTCCCACAGGGCGTCGTGGTCGGGCCGCAGCCCGCGCACCAGCAACTCGCGGCTGACGGTGTAGCCCCGCTCGGCGGCCCAGCGGGCGCACATCGCGTGCTGGCTGCGGGAGTCGACCAGGAACGGGTCCTGGTCCAGCTCCTCCAGCGGCGTCAGACTCGCGATCGCCGTGACCCGCACCGGCCCCATGGCGTCCCCCCTCACCTCCGGTTTCGCCGCCGACCCTACTCCTGCACGTAGGCTTCGGGGAGTCGCGCGAAGGAGGCAAAGAAGTGCCGGTGGAGATCACCTGGTGGGGTCACGCCACTTGCACCGTCGAGGACTCGAACGTGCGCGTGCTCACCGACCCGTTGTTCGCGCGCCGGCTCGCGCACCTGCGCCGCCGGCGCGGGGCCCTGCCGCCCTCCGACGCCCACCGCGCCGACATCGCTCTGGTGTCGCATCTGCACGCCGACCACCTGCACGTGCCGTCGCTGATGCGGCTCGCGCCGGGCACGCGCCTGCTCGCGCCCCGGGGCGCGCGCCGGGCGGTGCCCGCGCTGCGCCGGCTCACCCACCTGCGGGTCGCCGAGGTGGCGCCCGGCGACGAGACGCGGGTCGGGGACGTCGTCGTACGGGCCGTGCCGGCGCGGCACGACGGGCGGCGGCTGCCGCTCGGGCCGCACCGCTCCCCCGCCCTCGGCTACGTCATATCCGGCGAGGCCCGCACCTACTTCGCCGGGGACACCGGGCTCTTCGACGAGATGGCCAAGGAGGTCGGGCCGGTCGAGGCGGCGCTGCTGCCGGTGGGCGGCTGGGGGCCGTACCTGGGCGAGGGGCATCTGGACGCGGGCCGGGCGGCACAGGCACTGGCGCGCCTCGGGGCGCGCAGCGCGGTGCCGGTGCACTACGGCACGTACTGGCCGATCGGGATGGACGCCGTGCGCCCCCACGAGTTCCACGCGCCGGGGGACGAGTTCGTCCGGCTGGCCGCCCGGTACGCGCCCGAGGCGGCGGTGCACCGGCTGCTGCACGGCGAGAGTGTGCGGCTGGAGGCGGCTCTGTGACGTGGTCCGCGCCCGCGGCTGTGGCCGGGCTGCCCCTGCTCGCGGTGCCGGCCGTCACGCCGGCGTCCGTGATACCGGAGGCGACGCAGCAGGCGATCGGGTACCCGACGCTCTTCGTGCTGGTGCTGCTCGGGGCGCTGGTGCCGGTGATCCCGACGGGAGCGCTGGTGAGTTCGGCCGCGGTGGTCGCGGTGCACCAGACGGCGCCGTTCTCGCTGGCGATGGTGTTCGTGACGGCGTCGCTGGCGGCGTTCCTCGGGGACGCGGCGCTGTACTGGCTGGGGCGGCGCGGGCTGACGTCGAAGAACGGCTCGCGCTGGCTGGAGGCGCTGCGGGCGCGGGCGCCGGAGGACCGGCTGGCGCAGGCGCAGGCGAAGCTGGCCTCGCACGGGGTCGCCGTGCTGGTGCTGTCCCGGCTGGTGCCGGCCGGGCGGATTCCGGTGATGCTGGCGTGTCTGCTGGCGAAGTGGCCGCTGCGGCGGTTCTCCCGGGGGAACTTCCCGGCGTGTCTGGCCTGGGCCGTGACGTACCAGCTGATCGGGATTCTCGGCGGGTCGTTGTTCGACGAGCCGTGGGAGGGTGTCGTGGCGGCGATCGGGCTGACCTTGCTGATCAGCGTGGTGCCGAGTGTGGTGCGGCGGGTGCGGTGACGCCGTGGGGGTGTGGTCGTGCCCGGGGCGCGGGTGGCCGGTGGTCGCTCGCGCGGCTCCCCGCGCCCCGTCGAGGGCGTTTCCCTACAGCACCTTCGAGGCGCCCACCGGCATGTCCCACAGGTTCTCGCGGGGCAGACCCGTCTTCTCCCAGGCCGCCCGCACGCGCGTGAGGGGTTCCAGGACCGGCTCGGCCGACAGCACGAACGTGGCCCAGTGCATGGGGGCCATCCTGGTCGCTCCCAGGTCCTGGGCCGCCCGGACCGCTTCCTCGGGGTCGCAGTGGACGTCGCTGAGCCACCAGCGGGGGTCGTAGGCACCGATGGGCAGCAGCGCCAGGTCGATGCCGGGGTAGCGGCGGCCGATGCGGGAGAACCAGTGTCCGTACCCCGTGTCGCCCGCGAAGTAGACGCGTTGGCCGTCCTGGTCGGTGAGCACCCAGCCGCCCCAGAGGCTGTGGCAGGTGTCGGTGAGGGTGCGCTTGGACCAGTGGTGGGACGGGACGAAGTCGAAGCGGACGCCGTTCAGTTCGGCCGCCTCCCACCAGTCGAGCTCGGTGACGCGGGTGAAGCGGCGGCGGTGGAACCAGCCGGCGAGCCCGGCCGGGACGAACACGGGGGTGTCGCGCGGGAGCCGGCGCAGGGTGGGGGCGTCCAGGTGGTCGTAGTGGTTGTGGCTGATGACGACGGCGTCGACGCGCGGCAGGTCCTCCCAGGGGACGCCGACGGGCGTGATGCGGGCCGGGGTGCCGAGGATGCGGCGGGACCAGACCGGGTCGGTGAGGACCGTGAGCCCGCCGATCCTCAGGATCCAGCTGGCGTGTCCCGCCCAGGTGACCGCGACCGTGCGGGCGTCGACGCGGGGCAGCGGGGCGGGGGCGTAGGGCAGGCGGGGGATGTCGGCCAGGCCCTCGGGGCCGGGTCTCACGGCGCCTTCGCGGGCGAAGCGGGCCATGGCCTTCAGGCCGGGCAGCGGGGCGGTCAGCCGGTCGTGGAAGGTGCGCGGCCACACCCGGCGCTCGGCCAGCGGCCGGGGTTGGGCCAGCGGCGGGTACGGGGCCGCCACGGGGGACGGGAGGGCCGCGGGGCCGGTGTCCCGGGTGGCCGGGCCGGTGGCCGTGCTGGTGGTCGACTCGGACTGCTGCGTCATCGCGCAGGCTCCCCTCGCTGAGCGTCGTCGCGGAGATCGTCGAAGACCGACTTCAGATGGATCAACGCGCGTTGCACGTGCGGCAGTTCCAACGGCGTGGGTGAGGTGAGGCATTCCGCGCGTTCGGTGTCGGAGCCGCCCATCAGTGCGCCGGTGGAGAGCCGCACGCGCGGGGCTTCGAGGCCGTCGCCGAAACGGTGGCCGCCCGGCGCGGGCATGCCGAGCCGGGCGCTGAGGAAGTCCTCCAGTTCCTGCGCGTCCCCGACGCCGTGCGCGGCCAGGGCGGGGCGCAGCGGGCCGAGGTCGGCGTACAGGTGGCGGCCGGACCGCGGGGGCCGGGCGAGGGCGCCGGCGGAGACCACGGCGTCGTGCGCGGCGGCGGCCAGGCGTGCGTGCAGTCGCACGGCGGCGGTCACGCGCTCGGTGATCGGTCCGGGTTCGGCGAGGGCGTACCCGGCGGCCGCGGCGACCGGGGCGGCGACCCGCCCGTCGAGGGCCGTGAGCACGTCGAGCACCCGCGCGTGCAGGCCGTCGGCTTCGTCGCCGGCCGGGAAGCGGGCGACGGCGGCCGGCCAGCCGGGCGGGAGGAGGGCGCCGGCCAGGTCCGAGACGACGACGACCCGGTCGGGCAGCATCTCGGCGGGGCTGAGCAGCACGGTGTCGCGCGGTTCGTGCAGGGTGTCGCGCCAGGTCTCGTCGCTGACCAGGTGCAGGCCCTCTCCCTGGGCGGCCTCGACGGTCTCGTGCAGCAGCTCGGGCGGGGCCACGGTGGCCGTGGGGTCGTCGGCGACGGACAGCACCAGCAGCCGCGGGTCGCCGCCCTCGGCGCGGACCCGGCGCACGGTCTCCAGCAGGGCGTACGGGTCGGGGACGCCGCCGCTCTCCGGCGGGGTCGGCACATGGAAGGCGGGGCGCCCCAGCAGGCGTGCGTACGGCCCCCACCAGGCGGCGCAGGGTCTCGGCACGAGAACGTCGCCGCCGAGGGCCGCGGTCAGGGCGAGGAGCAGGGCGGGCGCGCCGGGGGCGGCGGCGACGCGGCCGGGGTCGCAGTGCAGTCCGCGCCGGTCCCAGTAGCCACAGGCGGCCTCGCGGAGGGCGGGGCCGCCGCCGACCGGCTCGTGGCCGCCGCGGGAGGCCGCCGCCGCCAGCACGGCGGACAGTTCCGGCAGCACGGGCAGGCCGTCCTCGGGGATCGGCGGCCCGAACCGGACCGGGCCGTGGCCTTCCGGGTCCGTCCGCCGCATCCGTACCTCCGCAGTGACTCGTGCCGCCGTGTCGGGTCGCCTTCGGCGCCTGCGCCGTCCGCTGCCCGGTGGTCCGTACGGTGCGGCTCGTGCCCTCGGCCGTTGAGTACCCACGGGACGGCCGCCGCATGAGCCCCGCCGGGGTCGTGACGGTCACAGCATGAGCGGGGCGGGGCCGGGGAAGCGGGGGGCTCGCGAGTCAGTGGTGCACGCCGGAGGCCGGTGGTGCGCGCCGGGGGCGCGGTGGTATGCGCCGGGCGTGGGTGGTCAGTGGTGTGCGCGGGTGGTCAGTGGTGTGCGCGGGTGGTCAGTGGTGTGCGCGGGTCGTCAGTGGTGTGTGCCGCTCCCCCGGTTGCGCAGGCGGTGTACGGCGGCCCCGCACGCGCCCGCGATCAGCAGCCCGCCGGCGACCAGGGCCGGCACGGAGTCGGTGAAGGCGCCGCCGTCACCGGCCCGCACACCGCGCTGGACGGGCGCTTCGCCGCACGCGGTGGGGTGGGGTTCGCGGTGGTGCGACGGTCCGGGACAGGGGTGGTGGTGCGTGGGCTTGTGGGTGGGCCGGTGGGACGGTGGGTGCGGACCGGTTCCGTGAGCCACCGTGAAGGTCGCGCTCCATTGCCTGCCCTCCCCGCCGGGTGCGGCCGGGCAGGTGCCGTCGACGGTCCACGCGGAGTCCTCGCCGAGGGCGTCCGGATCGCCCTCGAAGTTCTCGGCGGAGGCGATGAGGGCCGTCCCGCGGTACGCGGGGCCGGACAGCTCGTCGTCGTTGCCGCTGACCTTGTGGAGCGCCACCGTGCCCTCGTCGAAGGCCTGTGAGGTGGCGTCGATGCTCTCGGGCGGGGGTCCCCCGTCCGGATCGCAGGTGACCGAGATCGTGAGCGTGCCCCCGGGCCGGACGGTGGCGGGAGCGACCTCGGCGGCGGGTTCGGCGGACGCGGCCGGTACGAAGCCCGCCAGGGCCGGACCGGCCAGGGCGGCGACGGACAGTGCGTGGAGGGTGCGGCGCATGGAGCGAGCTCCTTCGGGCGACGGCGGGAAGGCCCTGCCGCCATCACAGCGAGCCCGGCGCGGCGCCGCGCGCCGCCGACCCCCATTAGCGGGACGGCACCCGCCGACCGGGTGAACGCCGTGCCCTGGGCCGGGTCCGTGGAGCCCGGCGCGTCGCTCAGCGAGTACCCGTCCTCGCTGCCGGGCAACCCCGCGTCCAGGGACAGCGCCGTGAAGCTCTCCAGCGCCTCCAGACCGGCGCGGACGTCCTCCTCGCTCGGGACGTGCGCGTTTTCCGCCGTCGCGCGGGGTGACTCGTACGGCCGGCGGTGTCGTCACGCGTCCGGGAGGTCGTACATGAGCAGCAAGGTCTCCGACCACGTCCTGCGCAGGCTGCGCGAGTGGGGAGTGGAGCACGTCTTCGGCTACCCGGGTGACGGCATCAACGGCCTGCTCGCGGCGTGGGGCCGGGCCGAGAACGAGCCGCGGTTCGTGCAGTCGCGGCACGAGGAGATGTCGGCGCTGCAGGCCGTCGGCTACGCCAAGTTCAGCGGCCGTCTCGGGGTGTGCGCCGCGACGTCGGGGCCGGGCGCGATCCATCTGCTGAACGGCCTGTACGACGCCAAGCTGGACCATGTGCCGGTGCTGGCGATCGTCGGGCAGACGCACCGCACCGCGATGGGCGGCTCCTACCAGCAGGAGGTGGACCTGCACACGCTGTTCAAGGACGTCGCCTCGGACTTCGTGGAGACGGTGACGGTGCCCGAGCAGCTGCCGAACGTGCTGGACCGGGCGATCCGCACCGCGTACGCTCGGCGCTGCCCGACCGCGGTCATCATCCCCGGCGATGTGCAGGACCTCGACTACGAGCCGCCGTCGCACGAGTTCAAGATGGTGCCCTCCAGCCTGGACCGCAGTGGGTGGACGGCGGTTCCGTCCGACGACTCGGTGCGGCGGGCGGCCGAGATCCTCAACTCCGGTGACAAGGTGGCGATCCTGGTCGGCCAGGGCGCGGCCGGCGCGCGGGCCGAGGTGGAGCGGATCGCCGAACTGCTCGGCGCGGGCGTCGCCAAGGCGCTGCTCGGCAAGGACGTCATCAGCGACGGACTGCCCTACGTCACCGGCTCGATCGGCCTGCTGGGCACGCGCCCGTCGTACGAGCTGATGCGGGACTGCGACACGCTGCTGACGATCGGCTCGTCGTTCCCCTACTCCCAGTTCCTGCCGGAGTTCGGCAAGGCGCGGGGTGTGCAGATCGACATCGACCCGCACATGATCGGGATGCGCTACCCGTACGAGGTCAACGTGGTCGGCGACGCCAAGGTGACCCTGGAGCGGCTGATCCCGCTGATCGAGGGGGGCCGCGGCCGCGAGTGGTACGACACGGTGTGCGACAACGTGACGCACTGGCGTGACGTCATGGAGCGCCGGGCCGCGCTGGAGGCGGATCCGGTCAACCCGGAGCACGTGGCCCGGGCGCTGGACCCGCTGCTGCCGGACAACGCGATCGTCACCTCCGACTCGGGCTCGACGGCGAACTGGTACGCGCGGCACCTGACCATGCGGGCGGACATGCGCGGCTCGCTCTCCGGCACGCTGGCGACGATGGGCTGCGCGGTGCCGTACGTGATCGGTGCGAAGTTCGCGCATCCGGACCGGCCGGCGATCGCGCTGGTCGGGGACGGTGCGATGCAGATGAACGGCATGGCGGAGCTGATCACCGCGGCGAAGTACCGCCACCTGTGGGACGATCCGCGGCTGGTGATCGGGGTGTGGAACAACCGCGATCTGAACCAGGTCACCTGGGAGCTGCGGGCCATGGGGGGCGCGCCCTCGTTCCTGCCGTCGCAGGAGCTGCCGGACGTGCAGTACGCGGCGTTCGCGCGGTCGCTGGGACTGACCGGCATCCGGGTGGAGAAGCCGCAGGACGTCGAGGCGGCCTGGCGCGCCGCGCTGGAGGCGGACGGTCCCGCGGTGGTCGAGTTCCTGACCGACCCGGCCGTCCCACCGGTCCCGCCGCACGCCACCTGGGACCAGATGGAGGCGACCGCCGCGTCGCTGCTGAAGGGTGACGCGGACCGGGGACCGGTGGTCAGGCGCGGCTTCAGGGCGAAGGTGCAGGAGTTCCTGCCGGGGCGGGAGAAGAAGTAGCGGCCGCGGTGGCGGGGGCAGCGCCGGCCGGTTCGCGCCGGCCGGTGTCGCCCTGTGGCAGCAGCAGTTCCTCGTATCGGCCCAGGCTCAGCACCACCCCGAGCATCAGCAGCGGAATGAGCACAGCGAGCAACGCCATGACGTGTCCTTCCCCAGGGAGGTGTGGGGGGTGCGGTCCGGGTCTCCCGCAGCCGGTGGCGCAAACCGGGGCGCTCCGCGGATCCGGGGCCGCCGGACCCGTGTCGGCTCCCGGTGTTCGGGTACGCGGTGCGGACCCCCGAAGGTCTGGAGGGAGACATGCAGCGAGGCAGCGACCGGCTGAGCGTCCACCGGGACGACGAGATGAAGCACGAACTGCAGGGTCTGCTCAGGTCCGGGCACCCCACGCGCAGTGAGGAGTGGCACGACCCGGAGCCGGCCGCCGAGGACGACCCCGACGTCGCGTACGGTCCGGTGACGCCGAGCCGCGGGCCGTCGTCCCTGGAGTCGGTGCGGCTGGACCTGGCCCGGATCCTGGGCCGCAGGGCGTTCCCCGCGAGTGCGCGCGAGCTGGCCCGCGAGTTGCGCGGCCGTCAGGCGCCCGACGCGCTCGCCGAGGCACTGGAGCGGCTGCCGCGCCAGGAGCGCTACGGCAATGTCCAGGAGCTGGCCCAAGCCCTGGTCCGGGCCCGGGAGACCGGCCCGGAGGAGTACGCGTAGGGGCCGCGCGAGGGCACCGCGGCCGCGCCGGAGGGTGCGCCGCGGTGCCCCCGTCGGCCGGCAACGGACGGAGACACCGGTGAAGGCCGAGTTGGTGAAGGACGTGATGACTCCGGGTGTGGTCGCCGTGCGCCCGGACGCCTCGCTCGTCGAGGCGGCGCAGCTGATGCGCACGCAGAACATCGGCGATGTGGTGGTGGCCGACGGGCAGGACGTGATCGGGGTGCTCACCGACCGTGACATCGCGGTGCGGGCCGTCGCCGACGGCGCCGACCCGATGACGGTGAGCGCCCGGGCCGTGTGCACCAAGAACCCGGTCACCGTGACGCCGGACGACAGGGTGACGACGGCGGTGGCGCTGATGCGCGAGCACGCGGTGCGCCGGCTGCCGGTGGTGGAGAACGGGCTGCCGGTCGGCATCGTCAGCCTCGGCGACGTGGCCGAGGCCGAGGACCCCGGGTCGGCGCTGGCGGACATCAGCCGCGCCGAGCCGGACGCCCGCGGCGACACCTAGCCCGGATCCGGGCAGCGGAGCCGAAGCAGCAGACACAGCAACAGGAAAGGACGTCGAACACCATGCGTATCGCGTTTCTGGTCGCACCCGAGGGCGTCGAGCAGGTCGAGCTGACCGATCCGTGGCAGGCGGCGAAGGACGCCGGTCACGAGCCCGTGCTGGTGTCGACGAAGGAGGGGGAGATCCAGGCGTTCAACCACCTCGACAAGGCGGACACCTTCCCGGTCGACGAGGTCGTGGGCGAGGTGTCGCCCGGTTCGTTCGGCGCGCTGGTGCTGCCGGGCGGCGTGGCCAACCCGGACTTCCTGCGCATGGACGGCGAGGCCGTCGCCTTCGTGCGGGACTTCTTCGAGCAGGGCCGCCCCGTCGCGGCGATCTGCCACGCGCCGTGGACGCTGGTCGAGGCGGACGTCGTGCGCGGCCGGGTACTGACCTCGTGGCCGAGCCTGCGGACGGACATCCGCAACGCGGGCGGCACCTGGGTCGACGAGCAGGTGAAGGTCTGCGACCACGGAGCGAACAAGCTGGTCACCAGCCGCAAGCCGGACGATCTGAAGGTGTTCTGCGAGACGTTCCTCGACGTCTTCGCCCGCGAGGCCGCCTGACGGCGGCGGCTGCGCCGGGCGCGGACGTCACGGAGTACGGAGCCGCCCCACGCCTCGGCGGCGTGGGGCGGCTCCGTGTGTCGTGTGCGGTGCCGTGCGGGGCTCAGGTGCCGGGTGTCGTGGGAGTCGCCGACTCCCCGCTCCCGCGCTCCCGGGCCCCTTCGCGCGTGCGGCCGGCGGCCACCGGGCGGTTCGGGTTGCGGCGCAGGTACTCGCCCTCCAGCTGCGCCATACGCTCGTTGTGGGCCCGCAGCGCGTCGTTCGAGCCGTACAGCAGTGTGTCGTGGCGCGTGCGGTGGATGGTCTCCAGCTCCTTCATGAGCTGCTGGTCGTCCAGCCGGTCAGGGTCCACTCCGGTCATCGTGTCGCCCCGCTCGTCGTGTTCGTTCATGCGGTCCGGGTACCCGCCCCGGGAGCAGCTGAGCACTGCCCCCGAGCGGCATCCGGAGGAGCCATGGATCTCGCTTTCCTGCACCCACTGTACGAACACCCCGGCCCTTGGGCCTCGGTGTACGTCGGCACCTCCCGGCACACGGAGGACACCTCCCACGAGCGCCACCTCACGGCCCAGGCGATGGCCCGGCAGCTCGCCGCGCAGGGCGCGGACGAGGCGACCTGCCGGGCCGTGCAGAGCGCGATCGAGGATCTGCGGCACTCGTCCGAGCCACACGGCCGGGCCCTGTTCGCCCGGGCCGGCGAGGTGGTCCTCGACCCACCGCTGGTCCGTCCGCCGCGGGGCGGCGACTGGGCCGAATGGGCGCCGCTGCCCCGCGTCACGCCGTTGCTGGAGCTGGCCGGCGAGGACCCGGTGTGCGTCGTCGCCTACGTCGACCGCAAGGGCGCGGACTTCGAGCTGCGCAGTGCGCTGGGCCGGGAGGACGCCGGGGGCGTGACCGGGCGGCAGTGGCCGGTGCACCGGACGAGCTCCGTGGACTGGTCCGAGCGGCATTTCCAGCTGCGGGTGGAGAACACCTGGGAGCACAACGCCGCGGAGGTCGCCGACGCGCTCGCCGTGTGCCAGGAGGAGACGGAGGCCGATCTGCTGATCCTCGTCGGCGACGACCGTGAGCGGCGGTCCGTGCACGAGCGGCTGCCCAGGCGGCTGCACGAACTCGTGGTGGAGGCGCCGCACGGCACCGGCAGCCGGCTCCTGGACGACGACGTGGAGCGAGCCCGTGCCGAGCACGTGGCGCGGCGGGCCGAGGCGGAGCTGGAACGGTTCCGCGCCGCCCGCACGCCGGACGACGAGGGCCGGGCCGGGGCCGTCGAGGGCGTTCCGGCGCTGATCGAAGCGGCGCGCGAGCACCGCATCGACGAACTGCTGATCAGGCTCGACGGGCCCGACGCGCACCGCGAGGTCTGGATCGGCGAGGACCCCGACCAGGTCGCCGTACGGCGGACCGACCTGAAGGTCCTCGGCGAGCAGCACTCGTGGCCGGCCCGGGCGGACGACGCGTTGATCCGCTCGGCGGTGGCCACGGACGCGAACGCCCTGTCGGTCTCCACGCAGGAGGTGCCCACGGGCGGCCTGGGAGCGCTGCTGCGCTGGAAGTGACCACAGCGGCCAGGCCCTCCGCGTAGGGCCGGGCCGCTGTGTGCGGCCAGGCCTCCGGCCGGGGCCGCACCGGCGCGGGCCGGCACCGCTGTGGAGCCGGATCCCGGCGCGCGGCGCACCCCGGCGCGCGACCGGGCTCTGGCTGCGCAGCCACGATCCGGCGCGCGCAGTGTCACATCCGGTGCATGGCCGGGCCTGTACGGGAGCCGAATCCCGGACGTGGTCCGGCCCCGGCATGAGACCGCAGCCCGACGCCGGGCCACGACCGCCGCGGAGCCGGATCCCGGCGCGCGGCGCACCCCGAACGCGGCCCTGCCCCGGCCTGAGACCGCACCCCGACGCCGGGCCACGACCGCCGCGGAGCCGGATCCCGGCGCGCGGCGCACCCCGAACGCGGCCCGGCCCCGGCATGAGACCGCACCCCGACGCCGGGCCACGACCGGCGCGGAGCCGGATTCCGGCGCGCGGCGCCCCCCGAACGCGGCCCTGCCCCGGACGCGGCCCTGCCCCGGCGTGAGACCGCACCCCGACGCCGGGCCACGACCGGCGCGGAGCTGTATCCCGGGGCCGCTGGGCCACGGCCCGCGCGGAGCCACACCCCCCGCAGGAGCCTGCCTCTGCGCCGGGCCGGAGTCCGGCGGAGTGCGGAGGCGGCCGGCCCCTGCCCAGGCCAGGCCAGGCCTAGCGGGCTCGTTCCACCCTGCGTTCGTCCCACACCGGTTCCGGGGTCTCGCGGACGCGGCCGTCGCTGCCGAAGACCAGGTAGCGGTCGAAGGAGCGGGCGAACCAGCGGTCGTGGGTCACCGCGAGGACCGTCCCCTCGAAGGCCTCCAGGCCCTCCTGGAGCGCCTCGGCCGACTCCAGGTCCAGGTTGTCGGTCGGCTCGTCGAGCAGCAGGGCCGTCACGCCTTGCAGCTCCAGCAGGAGGATCTGGAAACGGGCCTGCTGCCCGCCGGACAGCCGGTCGAACGTCTGCTCGGCCTGGTGAGTCAGCTCGTAGCGGCGCAGCCGGGACATCGCGGCGCCGCGGTCCTGCGCGTGCTCCTTCCACAGCACGTCCAGCAGCGTGCGGCCCTCCAGCTCCGGGTGCGCGTGCGTCTGCGCGAAGTGGCCGGGCACGACCCGGGCGCCCAGTTTCCACTGCCCCGTGTGGGCCACGTCGTCGCCGGCGAGCAGGCGCAGGAAGTGGGACTTGCCGGAGCCGTTGGAGCCGAGGACGGCGACGCGCTCGCCGTAGAAGACCTCCAGGTCGAAGGGCTTCATCAGGCCCGTGAGCTCCAGCTTCTGGCAGGTGACGGCCCGGACGCCGGTGCGGCCGCCCTTGATCCGCATCCTGATGTCCTGCTCGCGCGGCGGCTCCGGCGGCGGGCCGGCCTCCTCGAACTTGCGCAGGCGGGTCTGGGCCGCCTGGTACCGGGACGACATCTCGTGGCTGACCGCGGCCGCCTGACGCAGGTTCAGCACGAGCTTCTTCAGCTGGGCGTGCTTCTCGTCCCACCGCCTGCGCAGTTCCTCGAAGCGGGCGAAGCGCTCGCGCCGGGCGTCGTGGAAGGTGGCGAAGCCGCCCCCGTGCACCCAGGCGTCCGCGCCGGCCGGGCCGGGTTCCAGGGAGACGATGCGCTGGGCGGCGCGGGCGAGGAGCTCGCGGTCGTGGGAGACGAACAGGACGGTCTTGCGGGTCTCGGCGAGGCGTTCCTCCAGCCACCGCTTGCCCGGCACGTCGAGGTAGTTGTCCGGCTCGTCGAGGAGGAGGACCTCGTCGGTGCCGCGCAGCAGGGCCTCCAGGACGAGCCGCTTCTGCTCGCCGCCGGACAGGGTGCGGACCTGACGCCACTGTGCCTTGTCGTAGGGGATGCCGAGCGCGGCGGTGGTGCACATGTCCCACAGCGTCTCGGCCTCGTACCCGCGGGCCTCGGCCCAGTCGGCGAGGGCCTGGGCGTACGCCAGCTGGGCGGCCTCGTCGTCGACGGTCATGAGGGCGTGCTCGGCGGCGTCGACGGAGCGGGCCGCCTCGCGGATGCGCGGGGTGGCCACGGAGACGAGCAGGTCGCGCACGGTTGTCTCGTCGCGTACGGAGCCGACGAACTGCCGCATGACGCCGAGGCCGCCGCCGACGGTGACGGACCCGCCGTGCGGTCTGATCTCCCCGGCGAGCAGACGCAGCAGGGTCGTCTTCCCGGCGCCGTTGGGCCCGACGAGGGCGACGACTGCGCCCTCCCCCACCCGGAACGACACGTCACCCAGCAGTGCCCTTCCGTCGGGCAGGTAGTACTCCAGGTGCGCGGCTTCGAGGTGACCCATGGCGGCGATTCTGTGCGCCCGGGGCCGGGGCGGGCAAACGCATTTCCGGCGGAGGCCGGCGGAGGTCGCGCCCGCCCGCCACCCCGGGCACCTGGCGCGCGGTCAGACCTTCCGCAGCGGCCGGTGCGGCTGCGCCGGGAGTTCCGTCCTGATCAGGTCGCCCGGGCGCACCACACCGCCCTCCCGCACCACGCTCATGATCCCGGCCTTGCGCACGACGTTGCCCGCCGCGTCCCGGCCGACGACCCGCTTGAGCAGCCCCGCCCGGAAGCGGTCGATCTGAAGGCAGGGATTGCGCAGCCCGGTGACCTCCACGACGGCGGAGTCGCCGATGTGCAGCAGCGTGCCGGCCGGCAGGCCGAGCAGGTCGATGCCCCGTGTGGTGATGTTCTCGCCCAGTCCCCCGGGCGCCACCTCGAACCCCGCCTCGCGGACCTCGGCGAGGAGTTCCTCGTGGATGAGGTGCACCTGGCGCAGATTCGGCTGCGTGGGATCCTGCGCGACCCGCGAGCGGTGCCTGACCGTCACACCGGCGTGCACGTCCCCCTCCACCCCCAGGCCGGCGAGCAGCGTGATGCTGTCCCGGTTCGGCTTGGTGAACGAGTACTCCCCGTTGCTGCTGACCGCCGTGACACGCCCGCTCATGGCCCCGGTCCCCCTCCGAAGTAGCGATGCCGGACTCCGACCCTAACCCCGGCGGCGGTGCGCCGGCTCCTGCCGGGCACCCGCCCGTCATGACGACCCCCGACCCGGACCTCACCGCCACTAAGCCCGGGCGGCATCCCTCGCGCGACCGCGCTCTCGCCCTGGACGCCCGCCGCCACCGGGCCGTCGCGGCCCGGCGTGGGCGGGGCGTGCCCCCCGTGCCGCCGGGTCCGGGTGGCGGCGCGGTCCACGGCGTGGTGTGGTGGGCGGCGGCGGCCGCGCTGGCGGCGAGCCGCACGCCCCGCGCCCGCCCGGCGGCGACCCGGGGCCTGGCCTCGACGGTCCTGGCCTCCCTCATCCTGCAGGCGCTCGGCCCGCGCCCGGTCCACCGCCCCGCGGCCGGGCTCGCCCTGGAGTCCCCAGCGGCAAGCGATGTCACGTCAGTCCGTATCGCGAGACGGAGGTCTCATTATTCGGTACCACTGCGTACGGTAGGTCCCCTGCCGACCGCAACGGAAGGGGTGGGGTCCGCCATGCCGGAACCTCGGGAGACCGCCGTCTACACGCACGGGCACCATGAATCGGTGCTGCGCTCGCACACCTGGCGGACCGCCGCCAACTCGGCCGCTTATCTGCTGCCTTCGCTCAAGCCGCACATGAGGGTCCTGGACGTCGGCTGCGGGCCAGGCACCATCACGGCCGACCTGGCGGAACTCGTGCCAGACGGGCATGTCACCGGGGTCGACCGCGCGCCGGAGATCCTGGCGCAGGCGCGCGCCACGGCGGCGGGACGGGGGCTGGCCAACACCGACTTCGCGGTCGCCGACGTGCACGCCCTGGACTACCCGGACGACACCTTCTGCGTGGTCCACGCCCACCAGGTGCTCCAGCACGTCGGCGACCCGGTGCGAGCGCTGCGGGAGATGAAGCGCGTCACCCGGCCCGGGGGGCTCGTCGCCGTGCGGGACGCCGACTACGAGGCGATGACCTGGTTCCCGGCCTCCGAGGGGCTCGACGCCTGGCTCGACCTGTACCGCCGGGTGGCCCGTGCCAACGGCGGGGAGCCGGACGCGGGGCGCCGGCTGCGGGCGTGGGCGCTGCGGGCCGGGTTCACGGACGTCACGGCCGGTTCCGGCACCTGGACCTTCGCCACTCCCGGGGAACGGGCCTGGTGGAGCGGCCTGTGGGCCGATCGCACGCTGGCGTCGGCGTACGCCGGCCGGGCCGTGGAGGGCGGACACGCCAGCGCGGCGGAGCTGCGGGAGGTGAGCGGGGCCTGGCGGGAATGGGGCGCCCGGGAGGACGGCTGGTTCAGCGTGCTGCACGGGGAGATCCTCTGCCGGAAGGACGCCTGACCCGGGTCCCCGCCCCCGGGACCGACCGGGGTCAGTCCCGGGGCAGCAGCGGTCCGAGCGGCCCGAGGTCCAGATTGAGGTCCTCCGGCCGCAGTCCGTAGCGGTCGCGCAGCTCCGCCATCCGCTCCTCCAGCAGCATGAGCGTGAGGCCGATCCGCTCCTCCTGGTCCTCGCTCAGGTCCCCCACGTCGAACCGTCGCAACGCCTGGCGCTCCATCAGCTGGCGCAGCAGCTCGACCACCGTCAGCACGAGTTTGACGAGGTCGCGCTCGACGGTGTCGGGCTCCAGATCCAGCCGCTTGCGCGGCGGGCGGCCGGGTTCACCGGGTTCCCGCGAGGGCTCGGGGGAGGTCACAGCAACTCCTCGAACGGTGAGGGCACCTGGGCGTTCACCGAACTGATCAGCGCGTTGAGGTCGATGCGGACGAGGTCGACGTCGGCGATCCGCAGCGTGATGTCCCCCGTGATGACGACACCGCCGGCCAGCAACCGGTCCAGCAGGTCCACGAGGGCCACCTCACGGCGTTCCACTACGGTCACGGCTTCTCCCCGTCACTCATGCGCCCTCCCCGGCGAACGAATAGGCGGCCCAGGGGCCGGTGAGTTCGACGCGCATCCCGGGGGCTTCGTCCTTCGTGCGGTCGACCATTTCCACGAACTCCTCGGAGCGCGCCCGCGGTACGAGGTAGGCGGCGTTCAGCACGTTCCGTCCGGACACCTTGGAGAGCGCCGGGTTCTGCGGCGGATGCAGCCGGGAGTCCTCCGCGAACGCGGAGAGCCTCTCGTGCAGGCTGGTCGAGAACGCCTCGGCCTTCTGCCACATCTCCTCGTGCGACCTGGTCTGCATGCGCCGCCGGCGCAGGTAGTCCCGGCCCGAGGCGGGCTTCTGCGCGGGCCGGGCGCTCTCCTGCGGTTCGGACTCGGCGTAGACCTTGACGCCCCACTCGACACGGCCCTCCAGCCGGTCGAGGGTGCGCCGGAAGTCCTCCTCGCGGGCCTCCATCATCGTCCGGACACCGCTGTCGTCCACGAAGACGGTGCCGAGCCGCAGCGGCAGCGGGGTCGTGACGGTGGTGAGCGCGTCGATCACGCCCTGGTGGGCGCGGGCGGTAGCGGTCAGCCAGTCCAGGTCCTCCAGATGGGCCCGGAGCGGCTCCTCGGCGAAGTCCTGCTCCGGTACGTGACTCACCACGGCCACCAGGCCGCGGTGAGTCAGTGCGCGGGGCGGATCGCCCGCCACCCCTGTCAACTGGGCCTGGAGCGGGGTACTGAAGGGGCGGCAGACGGCGTAGACGTACCGCAGTCCGGTCACGGTGCCTCCTTCTTCTCCGCGCGGCCGGGCTCCAGTTCCTCCAGCCGGGCCAGCCTCTCGCGCAACTCGGCGTTCTCACGGGCCAGTTCGTCGCGGCGGGCCCGCGAGCTGAGAGCCGGGTCGGTCTCCCACCAGTCGATGCCCATCTCCTTCGCCTTGTCGACGGAGGCCACGATCAGCCGCAGTTTGATCGTGAGGAGTTCGATGTCGAGCAGGTTGATGCGGATGTCGCCCGCGATCACGATGCCCTTGTCGAGCACACGTTCAAGGATGTCGGCGAGGTTCGCGCCGCTCCCCTGGCCGTAGGGTTCGGGCATCCTGCTGGGCGTCGTCATCGCCGGCTCCCCGCCTCGACATCCTGGTCCTGGGCCTCCTCGGCCTCCTCGGCCTCCTCGTCGTCCTCCTCATCCTCGTCGTACTCCGCCTCGGGCTCCTCCTCGTCCGCGGGCTCGGCCTCGTCGTACTCGGCCTCGTCCTCGGCCTCGTCCTCGGCTTCGTTCGCGCCCTCCGGCTCCCCGTCCTCCTCTTCCTCTTCCTCTTCCTCGTCCTCGTACTCGCCCTCGGGCTCCTCGCCCTCCGGCTCCTCGTCCTCCTGGTCCTCGTTCTCCTGGTCCTCGTCGCGGGGCTCCTGCTCCGAGCCCTCCTCCGACTCCGACTCCGACTCTTCCTCGGCGAGGGCGTCCTCGTGACTGGTGACGACCTCGCCGTCGCGGATCTCGCCGCGCCAGCCGTCCTCCGCCTCGCCCTTGATGGTGATGAAGCGAACGAAGTTCTTCAGGTCGAGCCGGGCGCGGCGGCCCTGGGCGCGCCAGATGTTGCCGGTCTTCTCGAAGAAGCCGGACGGGTAGTACTCGATGACGAGCAGGACGCGGGTCAGGTTGTCGGTGAGCCGGTGGAAGGAGACGACGCCCTTCGTGGTGCCCTTGGCGCCCTCCGACGTCCAGGCGATCCGGTCGTCGGGGATCTGCTCGGTCGTCGTCGCCTTCCAGCTCCGGTTGGACCACCAGATCTTCGCCTGCCAGTCGGAGTGGGTGTCGTCGTCGCGGCTCGCGCTCTTGACGCCCTTGGCGAAGGTGCTGAAGTCCTGGTACTGCGTCCACTGATCGTAGGCGGTGCGCAGCGGCACACCCACGTCGATGTGCTCGATGATGACGGTGGGCTTGTTTCCGGAGCGGCCCTTGCCCTTCTTGCCGCCGCCCAGGTTCTTGAAGGCGCCGGTGACCTTGTCCTTGAGGTGCGAGCCACCGGTCTCCAGCGCGGCGCGTACCGGCCCCTTGCCCTCGGCGAGCTTGCGCCCGCCGGACAGGGCGAGCTTGCCGAGGCCGGGGCTGCTGCCCTCGGCGATGTCGTTCAGCTTGCCGGTGGTCTCGCCTAGCTTGCGGCCCACGCCGGTCAGCATGCGTGTGGCCTGCGCGGCGAGGTACTCCTGCACCTCCGCCTTGAGCCGGTCCGCGGCCTCGCTGTGGGCCATGCCGGCGAGCGGGTTCTTCGACGCTCCGTTCGCGGCGGACTTCGCCGATCCGACGGTGTCGGTCATTCCTCACCGCCTCCCTTCGGCTGCCGGGAGCGGCTGCCGCCGCCCCGGTTCCCCGTGGCCGTCTTCTTCGCGGCCGAGGTCTTCCGTGCCGCCGCCTTCTTCGCGGGGGCCTTGCTGGCGGAGGCCTTCTTCGCGACCTTCTTCGCCGGAGCCTTACTGGCGGAGGACTTCTCCGCCGCCGGCTCCTCGTCCTCCTCGGAACCGGAGTCCTCGGGCTCCTCGTCCTCCTCGGAACCGGAGCCCTCCGGCTCCTCGCCCTCGGGCTCCTCGTCGTCGGCGTACTCGGCCTCGTCGTCCTCGTCGTCCTCGTCGTCCTTGCTCCGGCCCGGCACCGCGCCCGACAGCTGGTCGCGCACCTGGGCGGTGCGGCCGTGCAGCCGGTCGGCGAGCGCGTCGATCTGGCGCTCGACCAGGGCGCCGGAGGCGGCCTTGCCGACCCCGCGCAGGTCCTCGCGCAGCTGGTCCCCGATCTCCTTGAACTGCGGGTTGTTCCGCAGCTGTTCCTGGAGCAGCTCGGCGACCATGCGCGGGCTCAGGTTCAGCTTCTTCCCGGCGACCAGACCGCCGACGGCCACCGCCATCTTCAGCTTCTTGGTCCGGCCCAGGAGGTATCCGGCCCCTATGGCGAGACCCAGTCCCATTCGGTTCATCGTGTCGTCCCGTTACCTGTTCCCGCGCCTCCGCGCGAAGCGGTCTCCAGCCGGTCGAGGAGTTCGTCCTCCTGTCGGTCGAACTCCTCCTCCGTGATCTCCCCGGCCTCCAGCTGCTCCTCCAGACGGGCCAGTTCGGCCCGGATCGTCGCGGGGTCGTAGTAGATCCGCTCGGCCTCCTGGACGACCTGCTTGATGGCCCAGGCGCTGCCGCGCACCGGTGCGAACGGCAGCAGCAGCACCTCAGAGATCAGACCCACGTCGTCACCCCGCTCCGGTGTCCGTGCCACCCGCGGCGGTGCCCGCCGGCTCGGCCGGGCCGGGCTCGACGAAGCTGTACGGCGGCAGCGGGCCGTTGACCCGCACCTCCAGGTGTGGCATGTCCTTGCGCACCTGCTCGACCGCGGCCAGGAAGGACTCGGCCGACTCCCGGTCCACCAGGTACGACACGTTGGCCAGCCAGCCGGTGGACTCGGGGCCCACGCTGACATCGTCGGCGACCCCCTCCAGCGCGCGCTGCAGGGCGGCGCCGTCCTCGGACTCCTTGGCCTTGACCGCGGCCGCGACCATCTCGCCGAGGCGGATCTTGTCGTCGTAACTGCCGCCGCCCGCCTGCCGGTTGGCCTCGGCGAGACCCCGGATGTCGGGGCTCTCGGCCATCACCTGGTGCAGGACGGCCTCTTCGACGTGGTTGGCCTTGACGTTGTACTCGACCCGGTTGTCCAGGGCCTGCAGCCGCTCCTTGTAGTGCTCGGCGCGCTCGGCGAGCACCGCCGTGATGGAGTTGTCGTCCGGGGCGACGCTGCCGAACCGCATGGGCAGCACGCAGCCGGCCGCGCCGGCCTCGCTGAGCACGTTCTGGTGGGCGAGCAGATCCTTGCGCTTGGGCCGCAGCCCCTCGGGCGCCTCGCTGACGACGGCGGCCAGGTCGCCCTCGCGCAGGATGCGCACCGGGCGGGGCGGGTCGCCGACGCCGCCCATGCCCTCCGGAAGCGCGGGGTGCGAACTCGCCGCGATGCCGTAGACGTAGGTGCTCACTCCTGCTCCTCCTTACGGCGGGCCGCCGTCTTGCGGGCACGCGGTCGCGATTCGGTCTCACTGTCACTCCGCGCCTGCTTGAAGGCGTCGGAGATGGTCTCGGCGGCGCCGGACAGCGCGCCCTTGGACTTGCCGCGTGCACCGGACTCGGTCATCTCCCCGACCAGGTCGGGCAGGCCGGGGTCCTTGCGCGGCCCGGCCTCCAGGTCGAGCCGGTTGCACGCCTCGGCGAAGCGCAGGTAGGTGTCGACGCTGGCGACGACGACGCGGACGTCGATCTTGAGGATCTCGATGCCGACCAGGGAGACCCGAACGAAGGCGTCGATCACGAGGCCCCTGTCCAGAACAAGTTCGAGCACGTCATAGAGACCGCTGCTGCCGCCTCCGCCTCCGGTCTGCTGTGCCGGTACGACAGTCATGCCGGGTGTTCCTCCTCGTCTGTGGGTACGGGTTGTCCGGTCGGGCGGCCTAGCGGCCGCCGGACCTGCGCGCGTCGGAACGACCGCGTTCGTAGCGGCGGACCCGCCGGTAGCCCGTGAGCTGCCCGTCGCTGTCGAGCTCCACCTGGTAGCTCGCCATCAGGCTCATCGTGTCGGGCACACGCTCGAGTTCGAGGACCTCGACCTCCAGCGCCCAGCCGTCCTCCGTCTGCTCGAAGGAGGACACGGACTCGGCTTCCATGCCGGTCAGTTCCGCGAGCTGGCCGCGTGCCTGACGCAGCACCTCCATGGGGTTCGGCCGCTTCCGGGCCGTCTCGTTGCCGTTCGACGTACGCGAGTCCTGAGAGTCCTGTGACTTCTGTGAACTCTGTGAGTCCTGCGAATTTTTTGTGTTCGACATGGCCACCTCCCCCTCCGTGTGGCCGCAAGCGTGTTCGCCAAACCTCTCCGGGCGCATGCATCTGCCACCCGTCCGCCTCCGCTGCAGGGCGGGCTCAGCCGCGCAGGGCGTTCAGCCGCCGCCGGGCCGGCCCCAGCGCCCGGCCCCGCTCCAGCAGGCCCGACCAGGGGTTGGTGCGTGCCTGTTCGACCGCGTCGGCGACGGTCCAGCGGCGGGCGTTCAGCTCCGGGTCGTCCAGTTGCTCCCAGGTGATCGGGACGGCCACGGGTGCGCCCGGCCGGGGCCGGACGGTGAAGGGCGCGACGGCGGTCTGCGCGTAGGCGTTGCGCTGGATGTCGAGGTACAGCCGCTCGCCGCGCTCCTTCTTGCGGGCGGCGGTGGTGAGCCGGCCGGGGTGGGCGTCGGCCAGGGTGTCGGCGACGTCCCGGGCGAAGGCGCGCACCTCGCCGAAGTCGTGCCGGCCGTTCAGCGGCACGATCACGTGCAGCCCGCGGGAGCCGGTGGTCATCAGCGCGGACGGCAGCTTCAGCTCGTCGAGCAGCTCACCGAGCAGCCCGGCGGCCTCCCGCACGGCCTCGAAGTCGTCCCCTGCGGGGTCCAGGTCGAAGACCATCCGGTCGGGGTGGTCCGGGCGATCGGCGCGCGACAGCCAGCGGTGCAGGGTGATGCTCGCCTGGTCGGCCAGGTAGAGCAGGGTGGCGGTGTCGTCGCACACGGCGTGGTGGACGGTGCCGCCCTCCTTGGCCAGCTCGACGCGCCTGATCCACTCCGGGTAGTGCTCCGGGGTGTTCTTCTGCATGAACCGCGGTCCGTCGATGCCGTCCGGGTGCCGTTCCAGCATCAGGGGCCGACCGCGCAGGTGCGGCAGCATGAAGGGCGCGACGGCCCGGTGGTAGTCCACCAGGTCGCCCTTGGTGTACTCCTTGGCGTCGCCGCCGCCGGGGAAGAGCACCTTGTCCGGCCGGTGCAGCTCCACCGTGCGGCGGCCCGCCCGCACCCTGCGCGTGCCCTCACCGCCGCTCACCGCACGACCGCCTCCTCGACCAGCAGCCGTCCGGCGGCCGCGATGGACTCCGCGTCGATGCCGGCGGCGTGCAGCTGCTCGTCCGGGGACGCCGAGCCGGGCATGGTCCGTACGGCGAGCCGGACCAGGCGTGGCACGGGGCGGCCGTCGGTGAACGCGTCGAGGACGGCGTCGCCGATGCCGCCCTCCGGGTGGTGGTCCTCGACGGTCACCAGGCAGCCGGTCTCCTCGGCCGCCCGGCGCAGGGTGGCGCGGTCCACGGGCTTGACCGAGTACAGGTCGATCACCCGAGCCCGGATGCCCTGCTCCTCCAGCGCGTCGGCGGCGGCCAGCGCCTCGTGCACGGTGACGCCGGCGGCGACCAGCGTCAGCCGGTCCTCGCCGGAGGAGCGCAGCACCTTGCTGCCGCCGACGGGGAACTCCTCGTCCGGGCCGTAGATCACCGGGCTCCCACCGCGGGAGGTGCGCAGGTAGCGGATGCCCTCCAGGCCGGCCATGGCGCCGACGAGCCGGGCGGTCTGGTTGGCGTCGCACGGGTAGAGCACGGTCGAGCCGTGCACCGCCCGCATCATCGCCAGGTCCTCCAGACCCATCTGGCTGGGCCCGTCCTGGCCGATGGCGACACCCGCGTGCGAGCCGACGAGGTTGATGCTCGCGCCGCTGACCGAGGCCATCCGGATGAAGTCGTACGCCCGCGTCAGGAAGGCCGCGAAGGTGGCCGCGTACGGCACCCAGCCGCGGGAGGCGAGCCCGACCGCCGAGGCGACCAGTTGCTGCTCGGCGATGTAGCACTCGAAGTAGCGGTCCGGGTGCTCCTTGGCGAAGGCCTCGGCGCGGGTGGAATCGCCGACCTCGCCGTCCAGGGCGACGATGTCGCCGCGGCCGGTGCCGAGCGCGGCGAGCGCCTCGCCGAAGGCGTTGCGGGTGGCGACCTCCTCGCCCCGGTCCCAGCGCGGGAGCTCGATGTCCCCGGTGTGGACGGAGTGCAGCATGCGGGTGGCGGGCGGCTCCTGCACCCGGATGCGCAGGTCGCGCGGGCCGCCGAGCTCCGCGATCGCCTCGTCGGCGTCGGGCAGCGGCTTGCCGTGCAGGCCCTCGCGGTCCTGGACGGCCTCGACGCCCTTGCCCTTGAGGGTGCGGGCGAGGATCGCGGTGGGCTGGCCCTTGGTGGAGGCGGCCTCGCCGTAGGCGCGGTCGACGGCGTCCACGTCGTGGCCGTCGACCTCGATCGTGTGCCAGCCGAAGGCCTGGAAGCGGCGGGCGTAGGCGTCCAGGTCGTGGCCGTGCCTGGTCGGGCCGCGCTGGCCGAGCCGGTTGACGTCGACGATCACGGTCAGGTTGTCCAGGTGCTCGTGGCCGGCGTGCTCGGCGGCCTCCCACACGGATCCCTCGGCCAGTTCGCTGTCGCCGCACAGCACCCAGGTGCGGTAGTCGGTGCGGTCCAGGCGCTTGCCGGCCAGTGCGATGCCGACGCCGACGGGCAGGCCCTGCCCGAGCGAGCCGGTGGCCGTCTCGACCCAGGGCAGGCGCTGCGGGGTGGGGTGTCCTTCGAGGCGGCTGCCCAGCTTGCGGAAGGTGAGCAGTTCCTCGTCGTCGATGGCGCCGGCCGCCTTGTACGCGGCGTACATCAGCGGTGAGGCGTGGCCCTTGGACAGCACGAAGCGGTCGTTGCCCGGGTGGGCCGGGCGGTCGAAGTCGTAGCGGAAGTGATGGGCGAACAGGACGGCCAGCAGGTCCGCGGCGGACATCGAGGACGTCGGGTGCCCGGAGCCCGCCGCCGCGGCGGCACGGACACTGTCCACGCGCAGCTGCTGTCCGAGGTCGGTGAGTTCACCGGTGTTCATGAGTCTCCTTTCGCGGAGTCGTCCGGGGCGTCGTTTCGCTTGACGGGGCCGGGGGAGGTGCCGGGTCCCGGGGGCGGCTGGCCGGCCGGCGGCTGCGGTGAGGACCCGTCCCGCGCAGAGGCCCCGGGCCGCGGCGCGGCGGACTCCTCACGGGGCTCCGACCCGGCGGATTCCCCGCCGGGCTGGTTCCTCGCGGATTCCCCGCCGGGCTGGTTCCTCGCGGGCTCCCCGCCGGGCTGGTTCTTCGCGGGCTCCCCGCCGGGCTGGTTCTTCGCGGGCTCCCCGCCGGGCTGGTTCCTCGCGGGCTCCCCGCCGGGCTGGTTCCTCGCGGATTCCCCGCCGGGCTGGTTCCTCGCGGGCTCACCGCCCGGCTGATTCCTCGCGGGCTCACCGCCCGGCTGATTCCGGGAAGGCTCACCCCCCGGCTGGTTCCGCGCGGGCTCACCGCCGGGCTGCCCCTGGCCCGGCTCATCGCCCAGGCGTGTCCCCACCGGGTCACCGCCGGGTCCGTCCCCGGTCGCGTCTTGACTCGGGCGGCCCTTCGCCGTCTCCGACTCGGTGCGGCGCAGGACCGCGGACCCGGATCCGGCGCTGTCGCCGGTCGCTCCGTCCTCCGGGCGGCCCTTCGCCGTCTCCGACTCGGTGCCGCGCAGCACGGCGGCGGGGCCGGACCCCGGCCGCGGACCGGCCGGGCCGGAGCCGGGCCGCCCCTTCGCGGGCTCGTCACCGGCCCCGTCGGAGCCCGTGCCGGTTCCCCCGTCCTGCGTGTCGGCCTCGATCGCCGCCCCCGGCCCCGACCGCGCGCCCGTCTCCTGCCGCCGACCGGGCCCGCCCGGCACCCGGGCGACCTCCGGCGACGACGTGTCCAGCGGCACGGACCAGGACCGTACGAGCCCCAACTGCACGGCCTGGCGCGGCAGTACGGCGTCGAGCAGCCAGTCCGCGGCGACCCGCACGCGGTTGCCGGGCATGGCGGCGAGGTGGTAGCCCCGCGTCACCACACCCGCCGGTACGCCGGAGAGGGTCACGCCGAGCGGATTGGCGGCGGCCTTCACTCCGCCCAGGTCGACGACGAAGCCCAGGTCGCGGTGGCGGTACGGCTTGTTCATCCCGCCGAGGCCCAGCGACGAGGCGACGTTCTCGGCGGCGACCTTGCCCTGCCGCCAGGCGTGCTGCGCCGTCATCGGTGTGCAGGCGCCCGGCTTCTCCAGGTCGGGCACGGCGGCCACGTCACCGCACGAGAACACCTCCGGCCGCCCCGGCACCTGAAGGTGCGGGTCGACGAGCAGCCGCCCCTTCTCCATCGGCAGCCCGAGGGACTCGACCAGCGGGTCGGGCCGTACGCCCACGCACCACACCAGGGTCCGCGTCTCGACGAACTCGCCGTCGGTCAGCACCACCCCGTCGTGCGTGGCCTCCCTGACGGAGGTGCCCATCCGCACGTCCACGCCCCGCTGCCGCAGCACCCGGTCGGCCGTGGCCGACAGCTTCTCGTCCATTTCGGGCAGCACCCGCGGCGCCACGTCCAGCAGGATCCAGCGCGGCCGTATGCCCCGCCGCAGCGGGTGCCTGCGGACCTGCGCGTCGGTGAACATCTGCCCGTGCGCGGCGACCTCGGTGCCGGTGTATCCCGCCCCGACCACGACGAAGGTGCAGCGCGCGGCGCACGTCTCGGGGTCGTCGGCGGCGGCCGCGAGGTCCACCTGCCGGGTGACGTGGTCGCGCAGGTACAGCGCCTCGGGCAGTCCGCGGAAACCGTGCGCGTGCTCGGCGACGCCGGGGATCGGCAGCAGCTTGTTGACGCTGCCCGCGGCGAGCACCAGCCGGTCGTAGGCGAGGGTGCCCTCCTCGCCCTCGGGGCCCGTGTAGTGCAGGGCGCGCTCGTCCAGGTCGATCCGGTCGGCCTCGCCCAGCACCAGCCGTACGTTCGGCAGCGTGTCGGACAGGGAGACCGTGACCCGGCGCGGCTCCAGAATGCCGGCGGCCACCTGGGGCAGCAGGGGCAGATAGAGGAAGTAGTCGGTCGGGTTCAGCAGGGTGATCTGGGCCCGGCCCCGGGTGATGCGGGACAGGGTGCGAGCCGTGCGGTAACCGGCGAAGCCGGCACCGACGATCAGGATGCGGGGTCGACTCACGGCTGACTCGCCTCCGGCGCTGTCGCGTACCTCGGGAGACTTCCGCGTCCCCCTGGCCAGGGCACCCAAACGTCCGCCGGGGGCGGCCCGCCCGGATGCGCCGGTTTCCGGCCGCGCGCCCGGGTACCCGGTGCGGGATACGGACCGCCGACGTCGCGGAGGCACTCCCCCATGCCCGAGTACGGTTACTTCCTCTCGTGCGAGCAGTACGGACCCGCGGAGCTGGTCGAGCAGGCGCGAATGGCCGAACAGGCCGGTTTCCAGGCGCTGTGGATCTCCGACCACTACCACCCGTGGAACGACGAGCAGGGCCAGAGCCCGTTCGTGTGGTCGGTGATCGGCGCGCTGTCCGAGGCGGTGTCCCTGCCGATCGAGACGGCGGTGACGTGCCCGACCGTGCGCATGCACCCGGCGGTGGTGGCGCAGGCCGCGGCGACCAGCGCCGTGATGACGAACAACCGCTTCCGGCTCGGCGTCGGCTCCGGCGAGGCCCTCAACGAGCACATCCTGGGCGACCACTGGCCGCCGGCGCATGTCCGCCTCGACATGCTGGAGGAGGCCATCCAGGTGATGCGCCGCCTGTTCACGGGCGAGGAGGTCAACCACCACGGCCCGCACTACACGGTCGAGAACGCCCGCCTGTACACGGTCCCGGACGAGCCGATCCCGATCGACATCTCCGGCTTCGGCCCGGCGGCGACGGCGCTCGCCTCCCGCGTCGGCGACGGCTACATCACGGTCATGCCCGACGAGGCGATGGTGGAGCAGTACCGCAAGGGCGGGGGCGGCGGCAAGCTGGTCAGCGGCGGCACCAAGGTCTGCTACGGCACCGACAAGGAGGAGGCCGTGCGCACCGTCCACCGGCTCTGGGCGAACGAGCAGCTGCCCGGCGAGCTGGGCCAGGTGCTGCCCTCGCCCAAGCACTTCGAGCAGGCGCAGCAGCTGGTCACCGAGGACATGGTGCGCGAGAACCGGGTGTGCGGCGACGACGTGGACGAGCACGTGGCGGAGCTGAAGCGGTTCGCCGACGCGGGCTTCGACCGGGTCTACGTCAACCAGATCGGCCCGGACATGCGCGGCTTCTTCGACTTCTACCGCACGAAGGTGCTGCCGCAGCTGCAGTGAGCGGAAAACCGGAGGCGGAGCAGGACCGGGTCGCCTACAGTCGCCGGCATGTCGCTTCGACTGCGTCTGCGTGCCGCCCTGCCGGAGGCGATCCGGTCCCGGGACAAGGCCGCGGTGAGTGCCCTGCGCGGGGCGCTGGCCGCGCTGGACAACGCGGAGGCGGTCCCGCTGGGCGAGGGCTCTCCGCAGGCGGGGGCCCTGGAGGCCTCGCCGGCCGGTGCCGGCGCCACCGAGGCGGCCCGGCGTGAACTGGGCGAGCGTGAGGTCCTCGACGTGGTGCGCGCGGAGGCCGACGAGAGGCTGGAGGCGGCGTCCCGGCTGACCGCACCCGCGCACGCCGCCCGAGCCGAACGACTCCGGGCGGAGGCTCAGGTGCTGCTGCGGTTCCTTGACGAGAGAGTGGGGCCCCAGCCGGCCCACCCCGCCGGCCCGCCCCGTCGCCGAGGTCCCGGCGCTGCTGGAGGGTGACGGGCTCGTGCTCGTGGCCCGTGCTCGTGGTGAACACCGCCTCGGGAACCGCCGAGCGAGCCCGGGCGCTTCGGGCCGCCCTCCCGCGGGCCGAGGTCGTCGAGTGCGAACCGGCGGACGTGCAGCGGTTGGAGGAGGCGGCCGCGCGGGCCCGGGTCCTTGTGCCGCGGCGACAGCACCCCCCGGGGCACGGCTGGCGGCGAACCGGTCCCGTCAGCTTGCGGAGCGTGGCACGGACCAATGCCGTGGCACAGCAGGACGTGGGCGCGCCCGACGGCCCGGTGAGGTAGTGGTCCAGCGGCAGGGTGCGACCGCGTCGGCGATGAGCGTGGCGGTCGTGGAGCCGCCCACCCAGTACTCCCGGCGCCGCGCGTGCGACGCCGCGTGCACGCTCGCCCGGGCCGCGTCCTCCGGCTGGTACCCGGGGGCGACCGGCCGGGCCCGTTTGCATGCGATGCAGCACCGGGCGGCGTCCTCGACGGCCCGGGCGTCGGAGACGTCCACGCCGATGACGAGCGCCTCGCCCCCGGCGCGCCGTGTGTCCTCCGCCGCCGCGCCGAGTCCCTCACGCCCGCGGGCGAGCAGGGCGGCCTGGTCGCCCCGGGCGGCGAACACCCGGGCCGTGGCCCGTCGTCCGGCGCCGCCGGTGTCTGCGGTCACGACGACCACACGACCGTGCCGGTGCGAGGGCCCTGCCGTGCGCACCGGGCATCACGCCCGGTGGTGCGGGACGTCCGGGTCGTCGGCCGGCCGCGGGGGCACGATGCCGGGGGCGGTCCCGCCGGGGCCGCCCGCGACGGGCGGGGCCGGCGGGACGGGCGGGACCGGCATGCCGCCGGCCCGGTGCGCTCCGCCGTGGCCGGGGACCGTGCCGGCCGCGTGCCCGCCGCCCGGCCGGGAGGGCTTGGCCATGCCGCGCAGCAGGTAGGCCAGGGCACCCAGGATCACGGCGGTGATCAGCGCGGCGGCCCAGTCGGGCAGGACGAGGGCCAGGGCCAGTCCCACGGCGAGCGCGACGGCCGCGCCCGCGTACAGGGCGAGGGCGCCGGACGCGGCGTACAGCGCGGCCTTGCGCCGCTGCTTGCGCGTCTGCTCGCGCAGTTCGTCCCGTACGGTCTCCCGTGCCACCTGCGCCAGTTCGTCGACCAGGTGCCTGTCCAGATGCTCCAGGTGATCCAACGGCTTCATGCCCGGCCGGGTACCCTCGCCCCCCGGCCGGTAACTAGGCTCGTGGCCATGGAGATTCTGGGTGCCACACTGCGCGTCTGCGTCGACGACCTCGAGACGGCGATCCCCTTCTACGAGCGGCTGGCGGGCGGCACGGCCCAGCGCTTCGAACGGGGCGGTGTCCAGGTGGCCGCGATCGGCTGCTTCCTGCTGATGAGCGGTCCGCCGGCCGAACTGGAGCTGCTGCGCAAGGTGGCGGCGACGATCGCCGTGACGGACGTCGAGGAGACGCACAAGGTGCTGACGGAGCTGGGGGCGCACGTCGTCGCGGGCCCGATCGCCTCACCGGCGGGCCGCAACCTGATCGCCCTGCATCCGGACGGTTCGGTCTACGAGTACGTGGACCGCCGGACGTGATCCAGGCCGGGTCCCGGCTCAGCGCCGCCGGGGACCGCTGACCATCTCGGTGGTGAGCGCCCAGCGTTCGTGGTCGCGCCAGGCCCCGTCGACGAAGAGCATGTTCGGCGAGAAGCCCTCCAGGCGGAACCCGCAGGCGCGGGCCAGGGCGCTCGACGCGGTGTTGCGGGGCTGGACGTTGATCTCCAGCCGGTGCAGCCGCAGCGGGCCGAACGCGTACCCCACGACGAGGTTCAGCCCTTCGCGCATCAGCCCGCGTCCGGCGGCGTGCGCGAAGGCGCCGTAGCCGAGGGCCCCGGACTGGAAGCCGCCCTCGACGATGTTGTTGATGTTGATGAACCCGGCGATGGCGCCGTCGTGCTTCTCGCAGACCAGGAAGCCGGCCTTGGTGGGGTCCTCGATCAGCCGGCCCGCGTAGGCGGTGTAGGCCTGGACGGTGAGGGGCGGGAAGAGCCAGGGGTGGTGCAGGTTCTTGCTCTCCCGGGCCCGCGCGGTGAACTCGGCGCCGTCCTCGTGGGTGAAGTGCCGTACGCCCACCCGGGGGCCTTCGGCGAGGTAGCGGGATGCGTTGTGGGGCACCCCGCCACAGTAACCCGCCCGGTGACCTCCCCCGGCTCGGTGGCTCAGGAGCCGGCCCACGGGCAGCCGGAGCGTCCCGGTGCGGCCGGGCCCGCTGACGACGGTCACCGGCTTGGTCGTCGGCGGCCAGGACCGGCACGCGGCGCCCGGAGCGGGCGAGAGCAGCGGTGTCGTGGGGCACTCGCACCCCTCGGCTGTGCGCGACGGCTTCTCCACGACCCGTTCGCTCGGCGCGGGCCTCGGCACGTGCGTGCGCCTGGCCGACGACTTCGGCCCACCAAGATCCGCACCTCAGCATGTCACGGACCGCCACGGTGAGGCGACGGCACCCGGACGGCCCCGGACGCCCCGGAAGACCCGGGCAGCCCGGCGAACCTGGCTACCGACCAGTAGGTACCGGCCGGTAGCCATGGTGCGACACGTGCCAGGAGGCGTCGATCACCCCGACGAGGGTTTCCTGACAGGACGTCAGCTGCCGGACCCGCTCAGCTCAGAGCCGGCTCGTCGAGCGTCAACGTACCCGCGTCGGCGTCGAGTTCGGCCATGACGCCGAAGGGCATGGTCAGCGCGCCGTCGCCGTGCCCGAACCCGAACTCCTCCACGACCGGCACACCGAGGCCGCCCAGCCGGTCGGCGAAGACCGCGCGCAACTCCTCGTACGGGCCGCAGGCGGCCCAGGACCCCAGCAGGATCCCGGCGACTCCCTCCAGCCAGCCGGAGCGCAGGAGTTGGGTCAGATACCGGTCCAGTCGGTACGCGCTCTCGCCGACGTCCTCCATCAGCAGCAGTCCGCCCCGGGCACCGGCGTGGGCGTGCGGGGTGCCGAGGTCACTCGCGAGCAGGCTGAGGCAGCCGCCCAGGGTGACGCCCCGGGCCCGGCCGGACATCAGCGCGGGGCCACCCGGGGGCACGGCCGTGAGGGTTCGCACGGACTCGGGCTCGAAGAGGGTGGCCCGCAACTGGTCCTGGGCCCGGGCCTGCTTGAGGAAGTCGACGCCGGCCGCCGCGGGCCCGTACAGGGTGACCAGGCCCAGACGGGTGGCGAAGGCCTGGTGCAGGACGGTGATGTCGCTGAACCCGGCGAACACCTTCGGGCCCGCCGCCCGCATCGCGTCCCAGTCGAGCAGGTCCACCATGCGCTGCGCGCCGTAACCGCCCCGGGCGCACAGCACCGCGGAGACCGCCGGGTCGCACCAGGCGTCCTGCAGATCGGCGGCCCGCTGTTCGTCCGTGCCCGCCAGGTAGCCCAGTTCCCCGTGGCGGCCGAGTGCGTGTGGCGCCACCACGGCATCGAGGTCCCAGCCGCGCAGGATGTCGAGCCCGGCCTGCAGCCGGTCCTCGGGCACCGGGCCGCTGAGCGCGACGACGGCCACGCGGGCGCCGGGGGCGAGCCGGGGCGGCCGGACGAGCGGTCTCACCGGGTGAGCTCCAGGGTGGGCACGCCGGGCGGGTCCAGCCGGAACACCTGGGCGTACAGGGACAGTTCGGCCTCCAGCGCCGACACCATGGTCTCCGCCCTGCGGAAGCCGTGCCCTTCCCCCTCGAAGGCGAGGTAGGCGTGCGGCACCTTCCGGCCCGCCAGCCGGGCCAGGAACCGCTCGCACTGGACGGGCGGGCAGATCACGTCGTCCAGACCCTGGAGCAGCAGGAACGGCACGCGCAGCCGGTCGGCGTGGGCGGCGGGCGAGCGCTCCGCGTACCGGGCGGGCACCTCGGCGAGCGGGCCGATCAGGCTCTCCAGGTACAGCGACTCGAAGTCGTGGGTCTCCCCCGCGCCCCAGCCGGCCAGGTCGAGGATCGGGTACTTGATGGTGCCGCAGGCGTACACGTCGGTCGTGGTGAGCGAGGCGGCGGCGGTCCAGCCGCCCGCGCTGCCGCCCCGCACGGCGAGCCGGCCGCGGTCGGCGGTGCCCTCGTCGGCGAGGGCCAGGGCGACGGCGGCGCAGTCCTCGACGTCGACCACGCCCCACTGCTCGCGCAGCCGCTCCCGGTAGGCGCGGCCGTAGCCGGTGGAGCCGCCGTAGTTCACCTCGGCGACGCCGATGCCGCGCGAGGTGAAGTAGGCGATCTCCAGGTCGAGCACGAGGGGTGCCCGGCCGGTGGGCCCGCCGTGGGCCCAGACGACGTACGGCGGCAGCTCGTCGCCGGGAGCGACGCAGGCGGGGTGGTGCGGCGGGTAGACGTGGGCGTGGATGTCGCGGCCGTCCGGGCCGGTGAAGGTGCGGATCTGCGGCTCGGGGTAGAAGGCGGGGTCCACGGCGTCGTCGTGCTCGGCGCCGATGACGCGGGCGTGGCCGGTGCGGGTGTCCAGTTCCACGACCTCGTAGGCGCTGCGCGGGCTTGCGCCCACGGCGACGACCCGTTCGCCGTGGGCCGCGAGAGTGGGCGCGAACTCGGTCCAGGGGCCGGCCGCGTCGACGACCTCGCCCGTCTCGGGGTCGAGGACGCCGAGGGCGGTGGCGCCCCGGCCGTGGACCACGGCGACGAGACCGCTCGCGAGGGGCGTGAACCATCTCGACCCCAGCTTCCACAGGGCGTCGGCGAACTCCTCCTCGCGCGGGCACACCGGCTGCCCTTCGAGATAGAGGTTCCACCAGCCGGTGCGGTCGCTCGCGTGCAGCAGGCGGTTGTCGTGCGTCCAGTCGGCCTGGGCGATCGCCTCCCCCGGCCCGCCGGCCACGGTGCCGGCGCCGCGCAGGGTGCCGTCGTCGCCGACGTCGGCGAGGACCAGTTCGGTGCCGTCCCAGGGCATGCGCGGGTGGTCCCAGGCGAGCCAGGCCGCCCGCCGCCCGTCGGGCGAGAGCTTCGGCCCGGTCACGAACCGGTGCCGGTCGTCGGTGAGTTCGCGCACGGCGGCCCGGTCGCGGGCGGCGGATCCGTCCAGCGGTACGGCGGCCAGGACGCGGCGCACGTCGGTGGGCCCGTCGCCGGTGAACTCCTCCAGCACGCACCACACCTCGCCGTGTTCCGGCCGCAGCAGCGGCTCGGCCCAGCGCAGGCCGGCGCCCACCGGGGACACGGGTGTGAGCGGACTGGGTTCGCCGCCCGGCCGGCAGAGGTAGAGCCGCTGGTCGGCGAAGTTCACGAACACCACCAGCGGGCCGTCGTCGCCCGGGAGGGCCGCCCAGGGGTGCCCGCCGTACTCGATGACCCGGCTGCGCACGTTCCACGGCGGGGGCAGCAGCGGCTCCTCCCGGCCGTCGGGGTGGCGCCGTACCAGGGTGCGGCGGCCGGCCTCGGCGGGGCGCGGCTCGGTCCACCACACCTCGTCGCCGACGAAGCCCACGTACTCCGGGTGCCCGTCGTGCGCGGCGGCCAGGGCCGCGTCGATGGGCGAGGGCCAGGCCCCGTACGCCAGCGTCCGCACCTTACTCCCCCACTCGTTCAGGCGGTCCGCAGGAACCGGTCGAGGACGCGGACGCCGAAGTGCAGCGCCTCGACCGGTACCCGTTCGTCGACGCCGTGGAACATGGCAGCGTAGTCGTAACCGTCCGGGAGCCTCAGCGGGGTGAAGCCGTAACCGGTGATGCCGAGGCGGGAGAACTGCTTGGCGTCGGTGCCGCCGGACATGGAGAACGGCACGACGTGGCCCTCCGGCGCGAACTCCTCGACGGCTGCCCGCATCCGCGCGAAGATCGGCGAGTCCACCGGCGCCTGAAGGGCCACCTCGCGGTGGTGGAACTCCCACTCCACGTCCGGGCCGGTGAGCCGGTCGAGCGTGGCGCGGAACTCGTCCTCGCCGCCGGGCAGGAACCGGCCGTCCACGTAGGCCACGGCCTCCCCCGGGATCACGTTGACCTTGTAACCGGCGTCGAGCATGGTCGGGTTGGCGCTGTTGCGCAGGGTCGGCTCGACGAGCCCGGCCGCGGGGCCGAGCTTGTCCAGCAGGGCGTCCACGTCGGCCAGGTCGGTCTCGATGCCGTACACGGCGGCGAGTTCGGTGAGGGCGGCGCGCACGGTCGGGGTCAGGCGCAGCGGCCACTCGTGCGCGCCGATCCGGGCGACGGCGCCGGCGAGGCGGGTGACGGCGTTGTCCTGGTTGACCTTGGAGCCGTGCCCCGCGCGTCCGCGCGCGGTGAGCTTGAGCCAGGCGGTGCCGCGTTCCCCGGCGGCGATGGGGTAGATCTGCCGTCCGCCGCCGTCGTGGAAGGTGAACGCGCCCGACTCGCCGACGGCCTCGGTGCAGCCCTCGAAGAGCGCGGCGTGCCGGTCGGCGAGGAACCCGGCGCCGTCCACGGCACTGGCCTCCTCGTCGGCGGTGAACGCGATGACGATGTCCCGGCGGGGCCGGACGCCCTGCCGGACCCAGCCGCGCACCACGGCCAGGATCATCGCGTCCATGTTCTTCATGTCGACGGCGCCGCGCCCCCACACGACCCCGTCGCGGATCTCCCCGGAGAACGGGTGCACGGTCCAGTCGGCGGTCGCCGCCGGCACGACGTCGAGGTGCCCGTGCAGGAGCAGCGCGCCGGCCGCGGGGTCGGTGCCCTCGACGCGGGCGACGACGTTGGTGCGCCCCTCGGTGCGCTCCAGCAGGGCCGGTTCGATCCCGGCCTCGGCGAGCCGTGCGGCGGCGTACTCGGCGGCGGGCCGCTCCCGGCAGTCGCCGCCGCCCCGGTTGGTGGTGTCGATCCGGATGAGGTCGGACGTGTACGTCACGACCTCTGCCAGGGCCTGCTCGTCCACCTGCTCAGCCATACTGCTCCTCCACCGCGGCCGCGACGATCGTGGTGACCGCCTTGAAGGCGCGGATGCCCTCGTACATGGTCCCGCTCGTGCAGGCCACCTTCCGCTCCGCGATCCGGTCCACACCCGGCACGACGGTGGCGGCCATCGCCAGGTGCTCCGCGTCGAACTCGACGGCGACGGTGAACGGCCCCCCGCGGACCGGTTCGTGACGTGCCGCCAGGGCGGCGGCCTCCTTGGCCGCGGCCCGGATGTCGGCGGCGGTGCGCGCGGGCGTGCGGCACACGGCGGCGTAGCGGGAGACGTGGTCCTTCACGGCGACCTTCAGCGCCTGAGGCGCGTACCCGAGCGCGTCCTCGCAGGCCACGTCGTCCCCGGTGACGAGGACGACCGGCACCCCGAACTCGGCCACGACGTGCGCGTTGAGCAGCCCCTCGCTGGCCCGCACGTCGTTCAGCCACACGCCCGTGATGGAGTTGGCCAGGTAGGTGTGGGCCAGGACGCCCTCCATCCCGGCGCCGGCGTGGTAGCCGACGAACGCGACGCCGTCGACGTCGCCGTACTGCACGCCCTCCACCATGGACAGCGCCTTGTGCCGCCCGGTGAGCAGCTGGGCCCGCTCGTCCAGCTGCTCCAGCAGCAGGTTGCGCATCGTCGCGTGCGCCTCGTTGACGAGCACCTCGTCGGCGCCGCCGTCGAGGAAGCCGCGCACGGCGGCGTTGACGTCGGAGGTGAACAGCGACCGGCAGCGCTCCCACTGGGACGCGCCGGGCATCACGTCGTCCGGCCACGTGACGCCGGTGGCGCCCTCCATGTCGGCGCTGATGAGGATTCTCATGACGAGCCGTCCAGGGTGGAAATCTTCATGGTTCGTCACGTTACGCGCTGCGGGCGGAACCGGCTACGACGTGGTCACCAGCGGATCGGCAGGCCGGCCAGGTGGGAGGTGAGCCGGTCCGCGAGGAGGCGGTGGTCGCGGGCCGAGTAGTGCCAGTGGCAGCCGCCGTGGTCCAGGCCGGTGTCGTCCAGGCGCCAGAAGCGGACCCGGCGGTCCCCGGCGGCGGCACGTTCCTCGACTACCTGCTCGACGTGCGCGGCGAACGGCCCCGCGCCGACGGCCAGGAGTGTGGTGCCGGGGCCGTGGCGGGTGCGCAGCTTCTCCAGGAAACCGGTGTAGGCAGCGCGGTACGCCGCCGCCAGGGTGTCGTCCGTCCAGGGCTCGCCCGGGTTGAGGGGGGTCGAGAAGTCGTTGGTGCCCAGGTGGACGACCACGAGCCCGGGGCGCCAGGTGCCCGGGGCGTGCCAGACGTCGCCGGGCACGTTCAGCAGCGCGCGGTCGTAGAAGCTGCGGTAGGTCACCTCCGGGGATCCGCCGTTGTAGTTGCGCACCATGCCCAGGCCCGAGTAGGCGTTGAGCTGGTAGTCGGCTCGCAGTCGCCGGGCGGTCAGGGCGCCGTAGCCGGCGTCGGCGTTGGTGGTGCGGGCGACCTGCTCGCCGGTGCAGTCGCGGGAGGTGGAGAGGTTGCCGTAGCCGGCCGTGAGGGAGTCGCCGATGAACTCGATCTGGCGGCTGCGCGCGGCCGGCGGGGCCAGGACGGCGCCGCCCGGCGCGGCGACGAAGCCCCCGAAGGCGCTGGTGCTCCAGGGCGTGTCGTTCCGCTTGACGAGCCGGACGGTGTGCACGCCGTCGCGCAGGCCCCTGACCCAGTGGGTGGTGCTGCCCGGCGCGACGAGGGTGGCGACGGTGGCCCCGTCGACCTGTACGTCGTGGTCGGCGGCCGGGTCGTCGAGCACGACGCCCACCGCGGTGCCCCGGACGCGGCCTTCGAAGTACACGCCGGGCCAGCTGTAGCGGAGCACGTCACCAGAGTCCTGGACGCGCCCGGCGGTGTGCACGCTCGCCGCGACGTCGCTTCCGTCCGGCGCGGCGGTGGCGGTGGCCGATGGGCCGAGCAGCGCCAGCGACGCCGCCGGGGCGAGCAGCATCCGTAACCAGGGCGACGACATAACTGACCTCCGGGGCGGGACGGGTGAGGGGCGCACAGCACCGCGAGCAGTGACCGTACACCGACAAAAAGCAAGGTCACCAGGGTGCGGCGCCGGGCGCCCGGCCGGCCGCCTCAGCCGGTGCGCCCCGCCACCAGCCACTGGGACGGCAGCTCGATGCGCGTGCCGTCGGGGTGGTACTCCGTGGTCATCAGGGGCAGTTCACCGCTCGCGAGGACGGTGAGCCCGGCCGAGCGCAGATACGCGGGCACGGCCTCGTCGGGGACCTCCCCGGGTGCGAGGCCGTGCCGGAACACCGGCGCGAGCTTGGGCGGCGGCCCGTCCGGGCCGCCCGCCAGGCCCCCGAGCACCGCCTTGGCGGCGCCGGAGAGTTCCACGAGGAAGGCCCGGCCGCGGTCGCCGACCAGCGTGGCGATCCCGTCCGCGAGCGGCTGCCGGTCGTCCGGCTCGCACTGGTGCAGGACGCCCCGCACATAGACGTTGGTGTCGCCGAGCTCCGCGTGCAGGGCCTGCACCTCGCCCTTCTCGGCCGCGTCGAGCTGCCGGTACACCGCCTGACCCGCCGGGTCGGCCCGGCGGGCGTGCTCCAGGGCGGCGCCGGACAGGTCGGCGCCCACGACCCGCGGGAAGCGGTCGGCCAGGTACCGGGTCTGGGTGCCGTTGCCACAGCCGAGATCCACCAACGGCAGGACGGGGTCGGACAGGTACGGCTCGAACAGGGCCAGGTGCGGCCCGACGGTCAGCGCCGGCTCCGCGTCCCAGACCACCGCCCCCGGCGCGTCGGACGCCTCACGCCAGAACCCCTCCCAGGACTCGCGGTACCGACTCGTCACGCTCATGCCCACTCCCCGGGGTGCGAACCGATCCCGCCCTCAGTGACGGGCGAGTACGGTGTACCGCGGCCCCGGTCACGGCCACAAGGACGTGGCGCGTTCCTTCACTTCGCGTTCGACGCGGACGGTGCGCGGCGGCGCGGCAGGGTCAGCTCGAACCAGACCGTCTTGCCGGCCGCGGTGCGGCTGGTCCCCCACCGACGGGCCAGCGTACTGACGACTCTGAGACCGCGCGCCCGGTCGTCCAGGAGGTCGGCGCTGAGCAGGGTCGGCAGCTCGTGGTCGTCGTCCACCTCGCACAGCTCCGCGCACCAGGTCTTCCCGGGGGACGCCGAACAGGCGGCCTGCGCCCCGGCTCCAGTGCGATACGAGGCCTTCGCGGTCGCCGACGACCACGGCCAGGGGGACGCGCCCGGGCTCGGCGGGCTCCGCCACGTGCCCGGCTTCCGGGCTGGGAGGCGTCTCCCGCTCGCTGCCACGGTCCATGGCCCAGGCTCTCTCCCACGGATCCGCAAGATCTGTGCCGGCGTCACCACCGTACGGCGAGGGCCACCGGCGCTGTGCGGCAACGCGGGAATCGCTCGCGCGGGGTGCGCACCGGCGTGCGACCCCGCGCGCCGGTGGGGCTCAGTCCTCGTGCCCCAGCTGCAGGTCCCGTTCGGTCCGCCCGCCCCCGGCGACCTGGAGGACGGTGGCGACGGGCGGGTAGCCGGCGGCGATGACGGTGTACTCGCCGGAGGACAGGTCGACGAAGCGGAAGGTGCCGTCGGGGCCGGTGGTGAGGGTGTCGACGACGTTGCCCGCCACGTCCAGCAGGGTCACGCGGGCGTCCTCCACGGGCCGGCCGCCCCCGGCCCGGACGGTGCCGCGCAGGACGGCGCCGCCGGCCAGTTCGATGTCCCGGCGGGTCTCGCGGGCGGCCTGGACGGTGACGGGGAGCGCGGCCGGGCGGAAGGCGGGGGCGCTGGCGGCGAGGGTGTACTCGCCGGCGACCAGTTCGGTGATGACGTAGCCGCCCTCCCGGCCGCTGCGGGTGGTGGCGACGACCTCGCCGTGGACGTTGGTGAGCGTGACGGTGGCGTCCCGCACGGGCGTGCCGTCGGCGGTGACGACGCTGCCGACGAGGTTCCCGGCTCCGCCGAGGACGATGTCGAGTTCGACGGGCCGTTCGCCGACGGTCACGGAGACCGCCTGCGGCTGGTGCCCGCCGGCCGCGGCGATCAGGACGTACGAGCCGGGGCCCGGCGTGGCCAGGGCGTAGCGGCCGTCCTCGCCGCTGGCGCCGCGTCCGGTCTGCCGGCCGGTGACGTCGATGAGCGTGAGGGCCGCGCGGGGCACGACGGTCCCGTCGTGGTGCTGCACCGAGCCGCAGACGGGGACTCCGGCGGCGTACGCGCCGCGTGCCTGGGGGATCGGGGCGGTCCCCGTGTCCGGGTCGGTGACGGAGGCGTTGTGGGACACCAGGGGTTTCTCCTTGAGGAAGAGGGCGATGACCAGTCCGAGGACCAGCACCGGCACCAGGTAGAGGAAGATCCGCGGCATCGCGTCGGCGTACGCCCGGATGTAGCCGTCGCGCAGGGCCGGGGGCAGGGTGTGCACCAGCTGCGGCGTGATGGACTCGGGGTCCGGCAGGCCGCCGCCCGTGCGCGGGGGCAGGCGGTCGGCCAGGGCGCCGGCGAGCCGGTCGGCGAAGAGGGTGCCGAAGACGGCGGCTCCGACGCTGCCGCCGATCTGCCGGAAGTAGTTGTTGGCGCTGGTGGCGGTGCCGAGGTCGGCGGGGCGCACCGAGTTCTGCACGGCGAGGATCAGCACCGGCATCACCAAGCCGATGCCGGCGCCGAGGACGGCCGTCCAGACGCTGTAGTGCAGCCGGGGCGTGCCGGCCTCCAGGCGGGAGAGCAGCCACATGCCGGTGACGGAGAGGGCGCCGCCGAGGATCGGGTAGGCCTTGTAGCGGCCGGTGTGGCCGATGAGCTGCCCCGCGATGATCGAGGCGCCGACGATGCCGCCCATCATCGGCAGCATGAGCAGGCCCGACTCGGTGGCGGAGGCCCCGTCGACCATCTGCAGGTACGTCGGCAGGTAGCTGGCGGCACCGAACAGCGCGGCGCCGACGACCAGGCCGATCAGGCCCGTGACGTTGAAGACGGAGTCCCGGAACAGCCGCAGCGGGATGAGGGGTTCGGCGGCGAAGCGCTCGGCGACGAGGAAGAGGACGGTGGACACGGCGACGCCGGCCCCGAGGCCGAGGATCACGCGCGAGTCCCAGGCGTACTCGGTGCCGCCCCAGCCGGTCAGCAGCACCAGGCAGGTGGAGGCGGCGGTGAGCAGCAGCGCGCCGAGGAGGTCCAGCCGGGCCCGGACGGCGGGCTTGGGCAGCTTGAGCGCGACGGCGACGACGGCGAGCGTGAGCAGGCCGAAGGGGACGTTGACGTAGAAGCACCAGCGCCAGGTGAGGTGGTCCGTGAAGTAGCCGCCGAGCAGGGGCCCGGCCACCGAGGCGAGACCGAAGGCGGCGCCGATCAGGCCCATGTAGCGGGCGCGCTGCCGGGGCGGCACGATGTCGGCGATGATCGCCTGGACGCCGATCATGAGGCCGCCCGCGCCGACGCCCTGCAGCGCGCGGAAGGCGATCAGCTGGTCCATGGTCCGCGCCCGGCCCGCGAGCGCGGAGCCGGCGACGAAGACGACGATGGCGAACTGGAAGACGCTCTTGCGGCCGAGCAGATCGCCGAGCTTGCCGTAGATCGGCAGGCCGACCGTCGCCGTGAGCAGATAGGCGGTGATCGCCCAGGACATCCGGTCCAGGCCGTGCAGTTCGCCGACGATCTTCGGCAGGGCCGTGGCGACGATCATCTGCTCCAGGGCGGCCAGGAGCAGGGCCGGCATGAGCGCGAAGAAGATCAACCGCACCCGGCGGGGGCTGAGTCCGGCGGCCGGGGGCGGCGGTGGGGCTGGGGTGTCGGGAGGTGCCACCGCCGGTTCGTCCTGCGCCAGAGTGATCCCGCCCACTCACCGCTCCCCTCGTCGCGCCGCCACACCATTCCCGCGTAAAAGCGACAACTATGAGCAAGCGCGACGAGTTACGGCACAGAGCCGAGCGGTACGGAGATCACCCGAACCGGTGAGGTGCCCAACACCCGCTGCCCACTTGGGGCTTGGACCCGTGAACGGCTACTTCTCGACCTCGGCCGCGAGCCTGGCGAGCAGCGCGTCGTAGATCCGGGCGAGGCCCTTGGGCGCGAAGGTCTTCTCGAAGAAGCCGCCGATGCCACCGGCGCCGGTCCAGGTGGTGGTCACCACGACGCGGGCCTTGCCCTCACCGGCGGGGGTGACGCGCCAGGTGGTGACCATGGAGGAGTTGCGGTCCTTCTCGACCAGCTCCCCGTCGGTGGGCTCGGTGACTTCCAGCAGGCAGTCACGCACGCGCTTGCTGGTGGCCTGGAGCTTCCAGTGGACGAGCGTGCCCTCGCCGTCGCCGCCCTCGCGGACCTCGTACTCGCTGAACTGCTCGGGCATCAGCTTCGCGCGCGTGCCGCTGTAATCGGCGAGGGCGTCGAACACCGTCTCCGCGTCCGCCGCGACGATCCGCTCCGTAGTGGCCTCGACCTGCGCCATCGCTTTCCTCCAGGACCTGGTTGCTCGGGGGTCGGGGCAAGCCAACCACCCCGCCGCCCGGGCCCCCAAATCGGGGGCGTCCAACCCGGTCGAACACGTTCGGAAAACACCCGCGCACGATCAAGGGAACATGTGTTCTATTCTGTGGTCCGAGCTACCGAGGAGGCGCCATGCGCTGGGAGAACCTCACAGCGGACTCCGAACACGGCCGGGCCGACGCCGCGCTGTTCGGCGCGGACGCGGTGACGACCCGCACCTTCGACACGCCGGAGTTCGCCGGCATCACGTTCCACGAGATCCGGGCCCGGTCGATCATCAACCGGGTGCCGGCGGTCTCCCGGATGTCGTTCCAGTGGACGGTGAACCCCTACCGGGGCTGCTCCCACGCGTGCGTGTACTGCTTCGCCCGCAAGACGCACAGCTATCTCGACCTCGACACCGGGCTCGGCTTCGACAGCCAGATCGTCGTCAAGACCAACGCGCCGGAGCTGCTGCGCCGGCAGCTGGCCTCGCCCCGCTGGCGGGGCGAGCACATCGCCATGGGCACGAACGTCGACTGCTACCAGCGCGCCGAGGGCCGCTACCGGCTGATGCCGGGCATCGTCGCGGCCCTGCGCGACCGCGCGAACCCCTTCTCGATCCTGACCAAGGGCACGCTGATCCTGCGCGACCTGGACCTGATCCGGCAGGCGGCACAGGTGACCGACGTCGGCATCTCCGTCTCGGTCGGGTTCACCGACCAGGAGCTGTGGCGCACCGTCGAGCCCGGCACGCCCGCTCCGGAGCGGCGTCTGGAGGTGGTGCGGGCCTTCGGCGAGCACGGCATCGGCTGCGGTGTGCTGATGGCGCCGGTCATCCCGTTCCTGAGCGACCGGCCGGACCACCTCCGGGCGACCGTGCGGGCGATAGCCGCCTCCGGGGCGACGTCCGTCACCCCGCTGGTGCTGCACCTGCGGCCCGGCGCCCGCGAGTGGTTCATGACCTGGCTGGGGCGGCACCACCCGTACCTGGTGCCGCGCTACGAGCGGCTGTACGCGGACGGCTCCTACGCGCCGAAGTGGTACCAGCGCCGGATCACCCGTCAGGTGCACGAGCTGGCCGAGGAGTACGGCATCGGGCCCACGCGCGCCAGAACGCCCCGGCGGATCCGGCCTGCCGAGCCGGTGGAGGAACCGCCCGTGTCCGGGCCCACCCAACTTTCGCTTCTTTAGGAGCATACGAGCGCATCCGAAGATCCAATTGGGTCATGAGTGTGACGGAATGAGTTCTTCCAGGATCGCTTTCCGGGACGATGCGGCGAGGACGGTGACCCTCGCGGGCCTCGATCCCGCCGTCCTGGGAGGACTCCATGAGAAAACGCGCAGCCGCGCTGTGCGGCGCCGCCGTCGTCATGGCCGGGACCTTCACGGCCGTTCCCGCCGAGGCGAGCGCACCGAGCACCACGAACTCCGTGCACTCCGCGAAGCTCACCTGGAAGAACTGCGCCACCGACACCCATCCGACGCTGCAGTGCGCGTCCCTGAAGGTGCCCCTGGACCATCGCAGGCCACAGGGACGGCAGATCACCCTCGCCCTGTCCCGCGTGCCGCACACCGCCAGGACCTACCAGGGGCCGCTCCTGGTCAACCCGGGCGGTCCCGGCGGCAGCGGTCTGACGCTCGCCGGATTCGTCGCCTCGGCCCTGCCGAAGGAGGTCGCGGCCCAGTACGACGTCATCGGCTTCGACCCGCGCGGCGTGGGCGCGAGCGAGCCGGCACTGGACTGCCGGCCGGGCCACTTCGACCCGGTCCGCCCCAACTCCCTGCCCACCTCGCCCGCGATCGAGGAGGCCAACCTCGACCGCGCCAGGTCCTTCGCCGCCGCCTGCGGCGAGAAGTACGGGGATTTCCTGCCGCATATCAACACCACCAGCGCCGTACGCGACATGGACGTCATCCGCCGGGCCCTGGGCGCCGAGAAGATCAACTACTTCGGCTACTCGTACGGCACCTACCTGGGCGCGGTGTACGCCAGGTTCTTCCCCGAGCGGGTGCGGCGGCTGGTCCTGGACTCCGTGGTCGACCCGACCGACGTCTGGTACGAGGCCAACCTCAACCAGGACCTGGCCTTCAACGACCGCCACCGCGCCTTCCTGGCCTGGGTCGCCCGGTACGACACGACATACCGGCTGGGCACCGACCCGGAGAGGGTCGAGGCGAAGTGGTACGCGATGCGGTCCGCGCTGGCGAAGAAGCCGGCGGCCGGCACGGTGGGCGCCTCGGAGCTGGAGGACACCTTCATCCCGGGCGGCTATTACAACGGCTACTGGCCGTACCTCGCCGAGGCGTTCGCGGCGTACGTCAACGACAAGAACCCCGAGCCGCTGGTGCAGGCGTACGAGGACTTCGGCGCGGTCGACGCCTCGGGTGACAACGGCTACAGCGTCTACACCTCCGTGCAGTGCCGGGACGCCGACTGGCCGCGCGACTGGCGGCGGTGGCGCGAGGACAACTGGGCGGTGTACGAGAAGGCACCGTTCATGACCTGGAACAACGCCTGGTACAACGCGCCCTGCGCGTTCTGGCCGACCGCGTCGCCGCGGCCGGTGAACGTCGCCAACGGAAAGCTGCCGCCGGTGCTGCTGTTCCAGGCGACCGGCGACGCCGCCACCCCGTACGAGGGCGCCGTCACGGCCCACCGTCTGCTGGCCCGCTCCAGCCTGGTCGTCGAGGAGGGCGGCGGCAACCACGGCATCACGCTCAGCGGGAACGCCTGCCTGGACGAGCACTTGGCGGCCTATCTGACCGACGGCACCGTGCCGCGCGGGTACGGCACCGCGGACGCCGTGTGCGAGGCGCTGCCGGACCCGAAGCCGACGGCGGCCGAGGGGGCGTCGAAGAAGGCGCGGTCGGCCTCCTCGAAGGGCTCGACGCTGCACGGCCTGCTCGGCTTCCGCGGCTGAGCCGTGCACGGCCCGTCCGCCGGGGGCGGGCGTTGTCAGACCCGTGATCCACCATGGACCCATGAGTGAGCTGACGAGGATCCCCGCCCCCGACGGAGTCGCCCCAGCGGCGCAGTACAGCCATGTGGTGACGGGCACGGGCCGTCTCGTGGCGGTCGCCGGTCAACTCCCGCTGGACGAGGAGGGCCGGACGGTCGGCGAGGGCGACCCGGCGGCCCAGGCCCGCCAGGTCTTCGAGAACCTCCGGCGGTGCCTGGCCGCCGCCGGGGCGACCTTCGACGACGTGGTGAAACTCACCTACTTCGTCACGGACATGGCGCACATGCCCGCGATCCGCGCCGCCCGGGCCGCGCACATACCCGACGACCGGCTGCCGGCCGCGTCGGCGGTGCGGGTCGCGGGGCTGGTCCGCCCCGACTGCCTGGTGGAGATCGAGGCCTTCGCGGTGGTACCGCGGTGACGGGCCTGCGCGTCCGGGAGATGACCCTCGCCGACTGCGACCGCGTCGCGGAGATCCGCGTCCGCGGCTGGCAGCACGCGTACCGGGGCATGATGCCGCAGTCGTACCTCGACGGGCTCAGTGTCGCGCGGGACGCCGAGCGGCGCCGGGAGTACCTCGCGCGGGCCGACGGTGCGGTGGTGAACCTGGTCGCCGACGACGCGGGCGGCGAGGTCGTCGGCTGGGCCTGCCACGGCCCGTACCGGGAGGGCGAAGTCCTCACCGCCGACGCCGAGTTGTACGCCATCTACGTCCACCCGGACCATCTCGGCCAGGGTGCGGGGCGGGCCCTGCTCGCGGAGTCGCTCACGCGCTGCGCCGCCGCGGGCCACGGCCGTCTCCTGCTGTGGGTGCTCAAGGAGAACGTCCGGGCCCGCCACTTCTACGAACGGGCCGGGTGCCAACCGGACGGCGCCGAGGAGCTTTTCGAGGTGGAGGGCGTCGCGGTGCCGGAGGTGCGCTACGCCAGGGGACTCTGACCCGCCTCTGTTGCTCCGGCACGCCTCTGCAGCCCTGACTCACCTCTGTTTCGGGATCCGCCCCAGCGCCCGCACCGCCGCCTCGGCCAGCGCCGGGTGGGCCAGGGCCTCGTTCAGCACCGGTGCGGCCCGGCCGTCCCCCAGCGCGCCCAGCCCGTCCACGCAGGCGAGGGCCACACGGCGGTACGGATCGTGCGGGCGCAGCCGGCGCCGCAGCGTGGTGATCAGCGCGGGCACGGCCTCCGGGGCGCGTAGCTCGACCAGGAGGCGGACCGGATGCAGCGCGTAGGCGACCCGCAGTTCGTTGGTGGCCAGGGCGGCGGCCGCGCGGGCGGTGCGCGGATCGCCCAGGCGGGCCAGCGCGTACGCGGCGGAGGCGCAGCGCGGCGGATCACGGTGGTTGAGCAGCAGCACCAGGGCCTCGAAGGCCCGCCGGTCCCCGGCCAGACCGAGCCGGAACGCGGCCAGCTCCCGGGCCCACAGCGGCTGCCCCGGTTCGGTCAGCACCCCCGCCAGGGCGTCGGGGTCGTCGGTCGCCACGAGCCGCTCGAACGCGGGCGACGCCCCCGACTCCTGCCGTAAGCGCTCCGTGAGTGATCGCAACTCTTCGTCCATGACACCGAGGTTAGGACCGCGGTCCACCGCTCGGGACGTACATCACAAAGACGGGGGCTGGCGCGCTCGTTACCCGCCAGTTAAGCTCAGACGAGCGAGTTACCCACTCGCCTTCCTCGCGGCGGTCTGGTGACGCGGCCACCGCGGTGGGTACCTCCCACGCCCTCAGGGCTGTGGGGGGAAGTCGGTTCGGTGCCTCAGGTACCGCAGTACGGCTCGGCCCCGGGACAGGGCCGGTCGGAACGGCCGTTCGCCCCGGGCGTGTGCGCGCCCGCGACGACGGCACCGGGCGTGTGCGCATCGCAGCCCGGCCCACACCCGCATCTCCCACGCACCCGGTGCGCCCGGGAACCCGGCCCTCGCCGGGCGTCCCGGCGCACCAGGGCCGCGTTTCCCGTCGTCACCCTCATCCTGGAGTCCCGCGATGGCCACTCCCCTTTCCGACCCGTCCCTGTCCCCGCTGCGGACCGTCGCCGTCGTCGGCCTCGGCACGATGGGCACCGGCATCGCCGAGGTCCTCGCCAAGGCCGGCCGCGAGGTCGTCGGCATCGACATCAGCGAGGTCCAGGCCGCGAAGTGCGTCGCCGCCCTGGAGGCCTCCACGGCCCGTGGCGTCGAGCGCGGGCGGCTCACCGAGCAGGAGCGCGCCGAGATCCTGGGCCGCGTCCGCACATCCGCCGACCTGCGGGCCGCGGCCGACGCCGACCTGGTCATCGAGGTCGCGCCGGAGTCGTACGAGATCAAGCAGCAGATCTTCCGGGAGCTCGACGGGATCGTGCGGCCCGGGACCATCCTGGCGACCGGCACCAACGCGCTGTCCGTCACGCGGCTGGCCGCCGACTCGGCGCGTCCGGAGCGGGTGCTGGGCCTGCACTTCTTCAACCCGGCCCCGGCGATGCGCCTGGTCGAGGTCGTCTCCTCGGTGCTGACCGCGCCCGCGGCGGTCACGGCGGTCACCGACCTCGCGCTCGACCTGGGCAAGGAGCCCGTCGCGGTCGGCGACCGGCCCGGCTTCGTCGCCGACGGCCTGCTGTTCGGCTACCTCAACCAGGCCGCCGCGATGTACGAGGCGAAGTACGCCTCCCGCGAGGACATCGACGCCGCGATGCGGCTCGGCTGCGGTCTGCCCATGGGACCGCTGGCGCTGCTGGACCTGATCGGTGTGGACACCGCCCGCACGGTGCTGGAGGCCATGTACGCGGAGTCCCGCGACCGGCTGCACGCCCCCGCGCCCATCCTCAAGCAGCTCAGCGAGGCCGGCCTGACCGGGCGCAAGGCCGGGCGCGGCTTCTACACCTACGAGGCGCCGGGCAGCGGCACGGTCGTGCGGGACGCGCTGACCCCGGCGGAGGGCGGCGAGACCGTCCCCGGCCGGAGCGTCTCCTCGGTCGGCGTCGCCGGCTCCGGCACCATGGCCTCCGGTATCGCGGAGGTCTTCGCCAAGGCCGGGTACGACGTCGTGCTGGCGGCCCGCAGCGAGGAGAAGGCGCAGACCGCCAAGGCCCGGATCGGCAAGTCCCTGGCCCGCTCGGTCGACAAGGGCCGGATGACCGCCGAGGCCGCCGCCGAGACCCTGGACCGCATCACGGCCACGGGCTCGTACGACGACTTCGCCGGTGTCGACCTGGCCGTCGAGGCGGTCGCCGAGGACCTGGAGGTCAAGCGGCAGCTGTTCGCCGCGCTGGACAAGGTCTGCAAGCCCGGCGCGGTCCTGGCCACCACCACCTCGTCCCTGCCGGTCGTCGCCTGTGCCCGGGCCACCTCGCGCCCGCAGGACGTGATCGGCATGCACTTCTTCAACCCGGCGCCGGCCATGAAGCTGGTCGAGGTCGTCCGCACGGTGCTGACCGCCGACGACGTCCACGCCACGGTCCGCGAGGTCTGCGGCAGGATCGGTAAGCACGCCGTCGACTGCGGGGACCGCGCCGGATTCATCGTGAACGCGCTGCTGTTCCCGTACCTCAACAACGCGATCAAGATGGTTCAGGAGCACTACGCCTCGCTCGACGACATCGACGCGGCGATGAAGCTGGGCGGCGGCTACCCGATGGGCCCGTTCGAGCTGCTGGACGTCGTCGGGCTCGACGTCTCGCTCGCCATCGAGAAGGTCCTGCACCGCGAGTTCCGCGACCCGGGCCTCGCCCCGGCGCCGCTGCTGGAGCACCTGGTGGCCGCGGGCTGCCTCGGCCGCAAGACCGGCCGTGGCTTCCGCGAACATGCCAAGCGCTGAGCGTCCCGGCGACTGGTTCCGGTCCGGTTCCGAGTGGGGCGGCCTGCTCGGCCCGGACCGGTTCCCGCCCCCCTGCGGCGGGGGCGGAGAACCGGCTCATGCGCACCGAGCTGCGCACATGCAGTACGTTCAGGGCATGTCCCAGCCCGCCAAGTCCGCACGTACACCAGCTACGGCCGACGCGCCGGAAACTGCCGCAGGCTCCCGTGCCGCCGCCCAGCGGCTCAAGATGCGCCGGGAACTGGCGGCCGCCGCGATGGAGCTGTTCGCGACCAAGGGGTACGAGGCGACCACCGTCGACGAGATCGCGGCCCAGGCCGGGGTCGCCCGCCGCACCTTCTTCCGCCACTTCCGCTCCAAGGAAGAGGCGATCTTCCCCGACCACGACGACACCCTGATCCGCGCCGAGGCGGTGCTCAACGCCGCGCCCGCGCACGAGCATCCGCTCGACACGGTGTGCCGCGGCATCAAGGAAGTCATGCGGATGTACGCGGCCCGGCCGGAGATCTCGGTCGCCCGCTACAAGCTGACGCGCGAGGTGCCCACCCTGCGCGAGGCGGAGATCGCGTCGGTGGCCCGCTACGAGCGCCTTTTCACGCGCTATCTCCTCGGCCACTTCGACGAGCGCGCGCACGCCGACGACGCCAACGACGACCCGCTGCTGGCGGAGGTCGCCGCGTCCGCGGTCGTCACCGCCCACAACCACGTGCTGCGGCGCTGGCTCAGGGCCGGCGGGCAGGGGGACGTGGAGGCGCAGCTGGACCACGCCTTCGCGATCGTGCGCCGGACGTTCGGCACCGGGATCGGCGCCGGACGCTCGGCGCAGCCGCAGCCGGCCGCGGCGACGGCCTCGGCGCAGGGCGAGGTGCTGGTCACGGTCGCCCGCACCGACGCCCCGCTCGACGAGGTCATGCGGACGATCGAGCAGGCGCTCAAGGAGCGCTGAGCGGCTCCCGCCACGCTCTCGCCGCTGTGATGACGGCCACCCCACCCGGGTGGCCGTTTTGGCATGTCAGGGCCCGCTTTGCAGGCCTACGGCGCGGCCGTTCGATCGATCATCGCTCATGTGTTACGCAAAGATTTCATCTGAGAGCAACTTCTGGCACTCAGTGCCTTGCGGGGTGACACGCGGTGTCATACGTTGAAGAGGTCCGGGCGGCGTCCCAGCGGGCCTCGTGCCCGTCCGCCCCGGGCGCCTGCGTCACAGGCAACCTCCCGCGCCACCAGCGCTGCCGAACAGCACCACCGCCGAACCGACGGCACACCCTCGAACCCTCAGCAGCACCGACGTAACCATCGGCGCCCCTCCCTCAGGGCGCTCACCGCCGGAGGCAACACCGTGACCGTGAAGGACATCCTGGCCGCGATCCAGTCGACCGACTCCACGTCGGAGGACTTCGCCGCCCTCCCGCTGCCCGAGTCGTACCGCGCGATCACCGTGCACAAGGACGAGACGGAGATGTTCGCCGGGCTCGCCACGCGCGACAAGGACCCCCGCAAGTCGATCCACCTGGACGAGGTGCCGCTGCCCGAGCTGGGCCCGGGCGAGGCCCTGGTGGCCGTCATGGCCTCCTCGGTCAACTACAACTCGGTGTGGACGTCGATCTTCGAGCCGCTGTCCACCTTCGGCTTCCTGGAGCGCTACGGCCGCACCAGCGAGCTGGCCAAGCGCCACGACCTGCCGTACCACATCATCGGCTCCGACCTCGCGGGCGTCGTGCTGCGCACCGGCCCGGGCGTCAACGCCTGGCGCCCCGGCGACGAGGTCGTCGCGCACTGCCTGTCCGTCGAGCTGGAGTCCAGCGACGGCCACAACGACACGATGCTCGACCCGGAGCAGCGCATCTGGGGCTTCGAGACCAACTTCGGCGGCCTCGCCGAGATCGCGCTGGTGAAGTCCAACCAGCTGATGCCCAAGCCGGACCATCTCAGCTGGGAGGAGGCCGCCGCCCCCGGCCTGGTCAACTCCACCGCCTACCGGCAGCTGGTCTCCCGCAACGGCGCCGCGATGAAGCAGGGCGACAACGTGCTCATCTGGGGCGCGAGCGGCGGACTCGGCAGCTACGCCACCCAGTTCGCGCTGGCCGGCGGAGCCAACCCGATCTGCGTCGTCTCCTCGCCGCAGAAGGCGGAGATCTGCCGCTCGATGGGCGCCGAGGCGATCATCGACCGCAACGCCGAGGGCTACAGGTTCTGGAAGGACGAGAACACCCAGGACCCCAAGGAGTGGAAGCGCTTCGGCAAGCGCATCCGCGAGCTCACCGGCGGCGAGGACATCGACATCGTCTTCGAGCACCCCGGCCGCGAGACCTTCGGCGCGAGCGTCTTCGTCACCCGCAAGGGCGGCACCATCACCACCTGCGCCTCGACCTCGGGCTACATGCACGAGTACGACAACCGCTACCTGTGGATGTCCCTGAAGCGGATCATCGGCTCGCACTTCGCCAACTACCGCGAGGCCTGGGAGGCCAACCGGCTCATCGCGAAGGGCAAGATCCACCCGACCCTGTCCAAGGTGTACTCCCTGGAGGACACCGGCCAGGCCGCCTACGACGTCCACCGCAACCTGCACCAGGGCAAGGTCGGCGTGCTGTGCATGGCCCCCGAGGAGGGCCTGGGTGTGCGCGACGAGGCCAAGCGCGCCCAGCACATCGACGCCATCAACCGCTTCCGCAACATCTGAGACACCCGGGGTCATAGATGACTGAGCGTCAGACCACGCCTGTGCCCGAGGGCGCGCCCGTGTCGAAAGAGACGAAGACAAGGGAGCGAAGCGACCGCGGGCTGAGGAACGTCGACACGGGCACAGAGCGCCCTCGGGCACAGGCGCGGAAGGAAAGGGACCGGCCGTGGCTCATGCGCACGTACGCCGGTCACTCCACGGCCGAGGCGTCCAACGAGCTGTACCGGCGCAACCTCGCCAAGGGCCAGACGGGTCTGTCGGTGGCGTTCGACCTGCCGACGCAGACCGGCTACGACTCCGACCACGTCCTCGCCCGCGGCGAGGTGGGCCGGGTCGGCGTGCCGATCGCGCACGTCGGTGACATGCGCCGGCTGTTCCAGGACATCCCCCTGGAGCAGATGAACACCTCGATGACCATCAACGCCACGGCCATGTGGCTGCTGGCGCTCTACCAGGTCGTCGCCGAGGAGCAGGGCGCCGACATCACCAGGCTCCAGGGCACGACCCAGAACGACATCGTCAAGGAGTACCTGTCCCGGGGGACGCACGTCTTCCCCCCGGGGCCCTCCCTCCGCCTGACGACGGACATGATCGCGTACACGGTCTCCCACCTGCCGAAGTGGAACCCGATCAACATCTGCAGCTACCACCTGCAGGAGGCGGGCGCCACGCCGGTCCAGGAGATCGCGTACGCGATGTCCACCGCGATCGCCGTGCTCGACGCCGTGCGCGACTCCGGCCAGGTGCCGCGGGAGCGCATGGGCGACGTCGTCGGCCGCATCTCGTTCTTCGTGAACGCGGGCGTCCGCTTCATCGAGGAGATGTGCAAGATGCGCGCCTTCGGCCGCATCTGGGACAGGATCACGCGCGAGCGCTACGGCATCGAGAACCCCAAGCACCGCCGCTTCCGCTACGGCGTCCAGGTCAACTCGCTCGGTCTGACCGAGGCGCAGCCGGAGAACAACGTCCAGCGGATCGTGCTGGAGATGCTGGCCGTCACCCTCTCCAAGGACGCCCGCGCGCGTGCCGTGCAGCTGCCCGCCTGGAACGAGGCCCTCGGCCTGCCCCGCCCCTGGGACCAGCAGTGGTCGCTGCGCATCCAGCAGGTGCTGGCCTACGAGAGCGACCTGCTGGAGTACGACGACATCTTCGAGGGCTCGAAGGTGATCGAGGAGAAGGTCACGGGCCTGGTCGAGGCGGCGCTCGCCGAGATGGACCGCATCGAGGCGATGGGCGGCGCGATGGCGGCCGTCGAGTCCGGCTACCTCAAGTCGCAGCTGGTCGCCTCGCACGCCGAGCGCCGGGGCCGGATCGAGTCCGGCCAGGAGAAGATCGTCGGCGTCAACATCTTCGAGGGCACCGAGCCCAACCCGCTCACCGCCGACCTGGACACCGCGATCCAGACGGTGGACCCGGCCGTCGAGGCCCGGGTCATCGCCGCGCTCCAGCAGTGGCGCGACACCCGGTACCAGCCGCCCTTCAACCACCCGCGGCCCTGCAAGGCCCTGGAGCGGCTGAAGGAGGCGGCCCGCGGCACGGAGAACCTGATGGAGGCCACCCTGGAGTGCGCCCGCGCCGGCGCGACGACCGGCGAGTGGGCCGGGGCCCTGCGCGAGGTGTTCGGCGAGTTCCGGGCGCCCACGGGCGTCTCCTCGGCGCCGGTGGCCGTGCCCGTGGAGGAGGGCAGCGCCCTGGCCCTGGTGCGCCGCAAGGTGGACCTGACGGCCAAGGACCTGGGTGTGGGCAAGCTGCGCTTCCTGGTCGGCAAGCCGGGCCTGGACGGGCACTCAAACGGCGCCGAGCAGATCGCGGTCCGCGCGCGGGACGCCGGCTTCGAGGTGGTCTACCAGGGCATCCGGCTCACGCCCGAGCAGATCGTGGACGCGGCCGTGGCCGAGGACGTGCACGCGGTCGGCCTGTCCATCCTGTCCGGCTCGCACGCCCAGCTGGTGCCGGACGTCCTCGAACGGCTGCGTGTGGCCGGTGCCACAGATATACCGGTGATCGCCGGTGGCATCATCCCGAACGGTGATGCCGAGCAGCTCAGGGCAGCCGGAGTGGCCGCGGTCTTCACCCCGAAGGACTTCGACATCACCGGAATCATCGGCCGCATCGTCGACGAGATCCGGAAAGCGAACAAGCTCGACCCCCTGGAGGTCCCCGCATGACGACCGTCAACCGCCTTCGCCCGCGGCGTTCCTGCCTGGCGGTGCCGGGCTCGAACCCGCGCTTCCTGGAGAAGGCCCAGGGCCTCCCGGCGGACCAGGTCTTCCTCGACCTGGAGGACGCCTGCGCCCCGCTGGCCAAGCCCGAGGCGCGGCACACCATCGTGAAGTTCCTCAACGAGGGCGACTGGACGGGCAAGACACGCGTGGTCCGGGTCAACGACTGGACGACCGAGTGGACGTACCGCGACGTCGTCACGGTCGTCGAGGGCGCCGGCCCGAACCTCGACTGCATCATGCTGCCGAAGGTCCAGGACGCCCAGCAGATCGTCGCCCTCGACCTGCTCCTGACGCAGATCGAGAAGACCATGGGCTTCGAGGTCGGCCGGATCGGCATCGAGGCGCAGATCGAGAACGCCCAGGGCCTGAACAACGTCAACGCGATCGCGCAGGCCTCCCCGCGCGTGGAGACGATCATCTTCGGCCCGGCCGACTTCATGGCCTCCATCAACATGAAGTCGCTGGTCGTGGGCGAGCAGCCGCCCGGCTACCCGGCGGACGCCTACCACTACATCCTGATGAAGATCCTCATGGCCGCCCGCGCCAACAACCTCCAGGCGATCGACGGCCCCTACCTGCAGATCCGCAACGTCGACGGCTACCGCGAGGTCGCCCGGCGCGCCGCCGCGCTCGGCTTCGACGGCAAGTGGGTGCTGCACCCGGGCCAGGTCGAGGCGTCCAACGAGATCTTCTCGCCGTCCCAGGAGGACTACGACCACGCCGAGCTGATCCTGGACGCGTACGAGTACTACACGTCCGAGGCGGGCGGCAAGAAGGGCTCGGCGATGCTCGGCGACGAGATGATCGACGAGGCCAGCCGCAAGATGGCCCTGGTCATCGCCGGCAAGGGACGCGCCGCCGGCATGCGGCGCACCAGCACGTTCGAGATCCCGGAGGCGTGACGGCCATGCAGTTCGGACGCACCTACGAGGAGTTCGAGGTCGGCGCGACGTACAAGCACTGGCCGGGCAAGACGGTCACGGAGTACGACGACCACCTGTTCTGTCTCCTCACCATGAACCACCACCCGCTCCACATGGACGCGAACTATGCGGAGAAGACGACCGACTTCGGCAAGAACGTCGTCGTGGGCAACTACATCTACTCGCTGCTGCTCGGCATGTCCGTGCCGGACGTCTCCGGCAAGGCCATCGCCAACCTGGAGATCGAGTCGCTGAAGCACGTGGCGCCGACCTTCCACGGCGACACGGTCTACGGCCAGACGACGGTGCTCGACAAGTGGCCGTCGAAGTCGAAGGACGACCGCGGCATCGTCTACGTCGAGACCAGGGGCTACAAGCAGGACGGCACGCTGGTCTGCGTGTTCCGCCGCAAGGTGATGGTGCCGACCGAGACGTACATCAAGGAGCGCGGCGGCGAGCAGCCCGGCCGCCCCGAGCTCAGGGAGCAGGAGAAGTAGCCATGGCGCGACTCGCCCAGACCGCCGGTCTGACGGACGTCCAGCAGGAGATCCTGTCCACCGTCCGGGACTTCGTGGACAAGGAGATCCTTCCGGTCGCCACGGAGCTGGAGCACCGCGACGAGTACCCGCAGGCGATCGTCGACGGGCTGAAGGAGTTGGGCCTGTTCGGCCTGATGATCCCCGAGGAGTACGGGGGCCTGGGCGAGTCGCTCCTGACCTACGCGCTGTGCGTGGAGGAGATCGCCCGCGGGTGGATGTCGGTGTCCGGCATCATCAACACCCACTTCATCGTGGCGTACATGCTCAAGCAGCACGGCACGCAGGAGCAGAAGGACCACTTCCTGCCGCGGATGGCGGCCGGCGACGTCCGGGGCGCCTTCTCGATGTCGGAGCCGGGCCTCGGCTCGGACGTGTCGGCGATCACGTCGAAGGCGGTGCGGGACGGTGACGAGTACGTCCTGAACGGCCAGAAGATGTGGCTCACGAACGGCGGAACGTCGTCTCTGGTGGCCGTTCTGGTACGAAGTGACGAAGGTCACCCCGAGGGCACCGCGCCCCACAAGTCGATGACCACCTTCCTCATCGAGAAGGAGCCCGGCTTCGGGGAGGTGCGGCCCGGCCTCACCATCCCCGGCAAGATCGACAAGATGGGCTACAAGGGGGTGGACACCACCGAACTCATCATGGATGGCCTGCGGATTCCTGCGGATCGCGTGCTCGGCGGGGTCACCGGCCGTGGTTTCTACCAGATGATGGACGGCGTCGAGGTGGGCCGCGTGAACGTCGCGGCGCGTGGCTGCGGCGTCGCTCAGCGTGCGTTCGAACTGGGCGTGCGGTACGCGCAGCAGCGCCACACCTTCGGGAAGCCGATCGCCCAGCACCAGGCGATCCAGTTCAAGCTGGCGGAGATGGCTACCAAGGTCGAGGCCGCCCATGCGATGATGGTGAACGCTGCACGCAAAAAGGACTCCGGGGAACGAAACGACCTTGAAGCCGGTATGGCGAAGTATCTCGCTTCCGAATACTGCAAGGAGGTCGTGGAAGACGCCTTCCGGATCCACGGCGGCTACGGCTTCTCCAAGGAGTACGAGATCGAACGTCTCTACCGCGAGGCGCCGATGCTGCTGATCGGTGAGGGTACCGCCGAGATCCAGAAAATGATCATCGGCAGGCGCCTGCTCGAGGAGTATCGATTCCAGGGCTGAATGTCCGGATACGGGGTGTTTTCTTGGAGAAGAAGATCACACCCCGTCAGCACTCTTCGGCCGCCGACTCGGCTGCCTGGCTTACCCAGTTACGGCCCCGAGCCGCTACGATCGCCGGAAAGCCGCCGTCCCCCGTCAGAGTGCGGCATCATCCGCTACGAAGGTCATCCATGCCCCACAGCCAAACCTCTGCACCTCGCGACAGCCGGGCCGGCGTACGCCTCGCGCGCGGAGCATCGCCGTGGCTCCTTCCGACCGTCGCCACCGCAGCCCTCAGCCTGGCCCGCGCCCGCCGCTCCGGCGCGGCCAAGGCCGTCGCCGTTCCCGCCACCGCGCTCGCGGCGGGGATGCTGTGGTTCTTCCGCGACCCCGAGCGCGAGATCACCCAGGGCCGGGTCATCTCGCCCGCCGACGGTGTGGTGCAGAGCATCATGCCGTGGAAGGACGGCCGCACCCGCGTCGCGATCTTCATGAGCCCGCTGAACGTCCACGTGAACCGCGCCCCGCTGGCCGGCACGGTGACGTCCGTCGAGCACATCCCCGGTGGCTTCGTTCCCGCCTTCAACAAGGAGAGCGAGAACAACGAGCGCGTCGTCTGGCACTTCGACACCGAGCTCGGCGACATCGAGATGATCCAGATCGCCGGCGCGGTCGCCCGCCGCATCGTCCCCTACGTGCCCGAGGGCACCAAGGTCGAGCAGGGCGAGCGGATCGGCCTGATCCGCTTCGGCTCCCGTGTCGACCTCTACCTGCCCGAGGGCGTGGAGGTCGCGGTCGAGGTGGGGCAGAAGACCGTGGCTGGGGTGACTCGCATTGACCGTGATTGATCCTGACACCAAGGCCGGCTGGGTCCCGGAGGCCGACGAGGTCGACGAAGAGGAGGAGATGCCCCTCTCCCTGCGCCTGTCGATAGCGGACACGCTGACGCTCGGCAACGCCACGTGCGGCTTCATGGCGGTGTACTTCACCACCACCGGCATCCTGATCCCGCATCTCACGGGCAGCCAGGAGACCGGCATGGCCCGCCACAGCGCGGCCACGGCGGTCATCCTGATGCTCTGCGCGGCGGTCTTCGACCTCTTCGACGGCCTGGTGGCGCGCAAGCTGCGCTCCTCGCCGATGGGCGCGGAGCTGGACAACCTCTCCGACCTGATCAGCTTCGGGCTGGCGCCGGCGTACTTCGTGCTGGTGTACGGCATGGTCGCGGACGACGCGCATCAGCGGGTGGCGGCGGTCGGGGCGATCGTGGTCCTGCTGGCGGTGGTGCTCCGGCTTGCGCGCTTCTCGTGCGTCACGGTCAAGGACGGCACCTTCCAGGGCATGCCGTCGCCGTTCGGCGCGCTGACCGTCGTGTCCATCGTGCTGCTGGAGCTGCCCTTCGTGGCGACGCTGCTGGCGATTCTGGGGACGGCGTGGTTGATGGTGTCCCGCGTGGAATACCCCAAACCCCGGGGCCGGCTCGCGGTGGCGATGCTGTCGTGGATCGTGCTCAGCATGGGGCTGCTGGCGGCGTGGGCGTTCGACGCGCCGAGCGGACAGCTGCTGCTGCAGACGGGCTGCGCGCTGCAGCTGGTCATGGGCGCGGTGATCCCGCTGTTCGCGACGGCCCGGCGGGTGAACAACTTCCGCGACAACCGACGTGAGGCACGGGCGGCGCAGCTGCCCTGACGCGAGGCGACCACGGCGGGGGCCCCGAGCATGCTGCTCGGCCGGGCTGGCGTATTCCGCCATG
>NZ_JBEOTZ010000023.1:0-144763 GCF_040303825.1 Streptomyces sp. NPDC094143 | reverse complement strand
GTCGACGGCATCGACGTCCCGGACCTGGAGGTCGACGACCCGGACGGCGCCCGGATCCTGGTCCTCGGCTGGGGCTCCACCTACGGACCGATCACAGCGGCGGTGCGGCGGCTGCGCAGGGCCGGGGAGTCGGTGGCGCAGGCGCACCTGCGCCACCTCAACCCCTTCCCGCGGAATCTGGGCTCCGTGCTGGAGCGTTACGACAAGGTGGTGATCCCCGAGATGAACCTCGGGCAGCTCGCCACGCTCGTCCGGGCGAAGTACCTGGTCGACGCCCACTCGTACAACCAGGTCAACGGCATGCCGTTCAAGGCGGAGCAGCTCGCCGCGGCTCTGAAGGAGGCCATCGATGGCTGAGACGACTTCGCAAGGCACCGGCACCGTCGAGGCGCTGTCCCTGGTCCCCAAGGCCGAGGCCAGGCAGTCGATGAAGGACTTCAAGTCCGATCAGGAAGTGCGCTGGTGCCCGGGCTGCGGCGACTACGCGATCCTGGCCGCCGTGCAGGGCTTCATGCCCGAGCTGGGGCTGGCGAAGGAGAACATCGTCTTCGTCTCGGGCATCGGCTGCTCGTCCCGCTTCCCGTACTACATGAACACCTACGGGATGCACTCCATCCACGGCCGCGCCCCGGCCATCGCCACGGGGCTGGCCGGCTCGCGCCGCGATCTGTCGGTGTGGGTGGTCACCGGTGACGGCGACGCCCTGTCCATCGGCGGCAACCACCTCATCCACGCCCTGCGCCGCAACGTCAACCTCAAGATCCTGCTGTTCAACAACCGGATCTACGGTCTGACCAAGGGCCAGTACTCGCCGACCTCCGAGGTCGGGAAGATCACCAAGTCGACGCCGATGGGCTCGCTGGACGCGCCGTTCAACCCGGTGTCGCTGGCGATCGGCGCGGAGGCGTCGTTCGTGGCGCGGACGGTGGACTCCGACCGCAAGCACCTGACGGAGGTGCTGCGCCAGGCCTCCGCCCACCAGGGCACTGCGCTGATCGAGATCTACCAGAACTGCAACATCTTCAACGACGGCGCCTTCGACGCCCTGAAGGACAAGCAGCAGGCCGAGGAGGCCGTGATCCGCCTGGAGCACGGCAAGCCCATCCGGTTCGGGGCCGACCTGGGCAGGGGCGTCGTGCGCGACGAGCTGACCGGGGATCTGAAGGTGGTCGCCGTGACGCCGGAGAACGAGGGGCGGATCCTCGTCCACGACGCGCACTCCCCGTCCCCGACCACGGCGTTCGCGCTGTCCCGGCTCGCCGATCCGGACACCCTGCACCACACGCCGATCGGTGTGTTCCGCTCGGTCGACCGGCCCGTCTACGACACGCAGATGGCCGACCAGCTGGACCGCGCCATCGAGCAGCACGGCAAGGGCGACCTGGCCGCGCTGCTGGCGGGCGGCGACACCTGGACCGTCGTCGGCTGACCAGGCCGCAGGACCCGAGGGGCCCGGGACCGCTACGAGGCGGCCCGGGCCTCGTCGTACGCCCGGCGCGCCTGCTCCACGTCGTCCATGCGGTCACGCGTCCACTGCGCGAGGGCCCGGACCTGTTCGGCGGCCTCGCGACCGAGGCCGGTGAGCGAGTAGTCGACACGCGGCGGGATGACGGGCTTGGCGTCGCGGTGGACCAGGCCGTCGCGCTCCAGGGTCTGCAGGGTCTGGGTGAGCATCTTCTCGCTGACGTTGCGGCCGCCCTGTGCGCCGATCGCCCGGCGCAGCTCGCTGAAGCGGTGCGGGCGGTCCAAGAGCTCGATCAGCACGAGCACGCCCCAGCGGCTGGTGACGTGCTCCAGGACGAGCCGGTGCGGGCACAGCGCCTCGTTGATGCTTACTGTCATGCCAGTACCTTACTTCAAAGTGGGTACTTTCCCCTAGTTAGCGCTTCTCCTATGGTTAGTGCCACCGCACCCCACAAGGAGAGTCCTCACCATGAGCATCATCGTCACCGGAGCCACCGGACACCTCGGCCGTCACGTCGTGGAGCAGCTGCTGGAGAAGGTCCCGGCCGGGCAGATCACCGCGGTCGTGCGCAACGCGGACAAGGCCGCCGACCTCGCGGAGCGCGGCGTCCGGATCGCCCTCGCCGACTACAACTCCCCCGCCTCCTTCGACGGCCTGTTCTCCGCCGGTGACAAGGTGCTGCTGATCTCCGGCAACGAGTTCGACAAGGGCCGCGTGCAGCAGCACAAGGTCGTCATCGACGCCGCCGGGGCGGCCGGTGTCGCCCTGCTCGCCTACACCAGCGCCCTGGGCACCCTGACCGCCGCGCTCGCCGACGACCACCGCGGCACCGAGGAGCTCCTGCTGGGCTCCGGCGTGCCCTACGCGCTGCTGCGCAACGGCTGGTACCACGAGAACTACACCGAGAACCTCGCCCCGGTGCTGGAGCACAACGCGGTCGTCGCCGCGGCCGGCGAGGGCAGGGTCTCCTCCGCCTCCCGGGCCGACTACGCCGCCGCCGCCGTCGCCGTACTGATCGGTGAGGGCCACGAGAACAAGACCTACGAGCTGGGCGGCGACACCGCCTGGAGCTTCGCCGAGTACGCGGCCGAGCTGAGCGGGCAGACCGGCCGGGAGATCGCCTACCAGCCCGTCTCCACCGAGAACCTGGCCTCCATCCTGACCGGCGCGGGCCTGCCGGAGCCGCTCGCGCGGACCCTCGCGGGTGTCGACGCCTCCATCGAGAAGGGCGAGCTCGTCGTCTCCACCGGCGACCTGTCCCGGCTGGCCGGCCGCCCCACCACTCCGCTCTCCGCGGCCGTCGCCGCCGCGCTCAGGGGCTGACGCCCGCGCGGGCGTCCGGAGCCCCGACCCCCTGTTGTCATGACCGTATGCCGATACGGGCATGACAGCCGGGGGTGCTCGGCGTTACCGTCGAGCACGCGGACAGGACGTGCGAAGGAGAGGCCCGTGACGCGCAAGCCGAGGGGTGAGCGGCACATAGGACTGCTGAACGGCTTCGCGGCCTACGGCATGTGGGGCCTGGTCCCCCTGTACTGGCCCCTGCTGAAGCCGGCGGGAGCGACGGAGATCCTGGCCCACCGGATGGTGTGGTCGCTGGTCTTCGTCGGCGCCGCACTGCTCGTGCTGCGCCGCTGGGCCTGGGCGGGCGAACTGCTGCGGCAGCCGCGCAAGCTGGGCCTGATCACGATCGCCGCGACGGTGATCACCGTCAACTGGGGCCTGTACATCTGGGCCGTGAACTCCGGGCACGTCGTCGAGGCCTCACTCGGGTACTTCATCAACCCGCTGGTCACCATCGCGATCGGCGTGCTGCTGCTCAAGGAGCGGCTGCGGCCGGTGCAGTGGGCGGCAGTCGGCACCGGCTGCGCGGCGGTCGTGGTGCTGACCATCGGCTACGGCCGGCTGCCGTGGATCTCCCTCTGCCTCGCCTTCTCCTTCGCGACCTACGGGCTGGTGAAGAAGAAGGTGAACCTCGGCGGCGTCGAGTCGCTGGCCGCCGAGACCGCGATCCAGTTCCTGCCCGCGCTCGGCTTCCTGGTGTGGCTGGGCACGCAGGGCGAGGCGACCTTCGCCGCCGAGGGTGCGGGGCACGCAGCCCTGCTCGCCTCGGCCGGGATCGTCACCGCGCTCCCCCTGGTCTGCTTCGGTGCGGCCGCCATCCGCGTACCCCTGTCCACCATCGGCCTGCTGCAGTACATGACGCCCGTCTTCCAGTTCCTGCTCGGCGTCTTCTACTTCCACGAGGAGATGCCGCCGGAGCGCTGGGCCGGCTTCGCGCTGGTGTGGCTGGCGCTGGCGCTGCTCACCGGGGACGCGCTGCGCACCGCCCGCCGGGCCTCCCGCGCGCTGACCACCGAGATCAGCGCGCCCAGCACCACCAGGACGACCGGCACGATCAGCGCCGCGCGGAAGGCCGACAGCGTGGCCTCGGGGCCGGACCCGGTGGACGCCAGGCCGTAGACCGCCGTCACCGCCGAGATGCCGATGGCGGAACCGAACTGCGTCGCCGTGGTCAGCAGCCCGCCGGCCAGGCCCTGCTCCGCCTCCTCGACCCCGTCCGTCGCCGCGATCGTCAGCGGCCCGTAGGCCAGGGCGAACGCCAGGCCGGACAGCAGCAGCGTCGGGAACATCATCGCGTAGGACCAGTCCAGGCCGACCGGCAGGAACAGGGCGTAGGCGGCCACTCCCAGGAGGAATCCGCCGAGGATCACCCGGGCGTTGCCGAAGCGGGCGACCAGCCGCGGGGTGAGCGTCGGCGCGAGGACCGCGTCGACGCCCATGACGATCAGGGCGACGGCGGTCTGCAGGGAGGACCAGCCGCGCAGTTCCTGCAGGTAGAGCGTGACGACGAACTGGAAGCCGAAGAAGGCGCCGAGGAAGAGCAGCGCCCCCAGGTCGGCGCGGACGACCGGGCCCTTGCGCAGGATGCCGAGGCGCACGAGCGGGTCCGGGCAGCGGCGCTCGAACGCGACGAAGGCACCGGCCAGGAGCAGGGCAGCGGCTCCCGAGACCAGGGTGAGCGGCCAGTCGGCCAGGCCGTGCTCCAGGCGGACGACGGTGTAGGCGGCCAGCAGCATGGCACCGGCGGCGGTGATCGCGCCGGGCAGGTCGAAGGTGCGCCTCCGCGCGGGCGGGGCGTCCCGCCGGGGCACCAGGCGCACGGCCGCGACGAGCAGGGCGGCGGTCAGCAGCACGGGTGCGAAGAACACCCAGCGCCAGCCGAGCTCGGTGAGCAGACCGCCGATCACCAGGCCGAGGGAGAAACCGGCCGCGCCGGTCCCGGCGAAGACCAGCAGGGCCTTGTTGCGCTTCGGCCCCTCCTCGTAGGACGTGGTGATCAGGGAGAGCGCGGCCGGGGTCATGAACGCGGCGGCGACGCCGGTGACGAAGCGCGCGACGATCAGCATCCAGCCGTCCGTCGCGAGGCCGCCGAGTCCGGAGAAGGCGAGGAAGACGGTCAGCCAGAGCAGGAACATCCGCCGCCGGCCGAGCAGGTCGGCGGCGCGGCCGCCGAGGAGGGTGAAGCCGGCGTATCCGAGCACGTAGGCGCTCAGCACCCAGGCCGCCGTGCCGGTGGCAAGGCCCAGATCGGAGCGGATGGCCGGGATCGCCACCGCCATCATCGCGACGTCGGCGCCCTCCAGGAAGATCGTCCCGCACAGGACGAGCAGCAACGCCCAGGCACGCGTGCCCATGAGTCAACACTCCTCTGGGAAAGGGCGGTTACACAAGTGAGGGTCGGTTCCCCCTTGTAACCACGACCACCCTGCGGCAGCATCGGCGGACATGGAAGAAGGCACTTCGAAGTCACCGAGTAACTGCGCGAGCACCGTGGACCACGGCGACGCCGACCCCTTCCAGTGGGACACCCGCGAGGACTGCCAGGTCCGGCAGATCCTCGACCGGATCGCCGACAAGTGGTCGCTGCTGGTCATCGCGCTGCTGGAGAACCGGCGGCTGCGCTTCACCGAGCTGCGCCGGGAGATCGACGGGGTCAGCCAGCGGATGCTCACCGTGACGCTGCGCTCGCTGGAGCGGGACGGGCTGGTGAAGCGCACGGTGCATCCGGTGGTGCCGCCGCGCGTCGAGTACGAGCTGACCTCCCTCGGCAGGACGCTGCACACCACGATCCAGTCCCTGGTGACCTGGACCGAGGAGCACCAAGAGGAGATCGCGGCGGCCCGGACCGCCTACGACGCGCGCGAGGAGCGGGCCGCGCGGGCCACGTCGCCGTAGCGGCCCGGCGGGCGCGGTGTGCCCGGACCTTCTCGCGCTGGCCGCGGTGCTCCGTCGCGCACCGGCGGCGGCCCGGGCGGGAGGTGTCGACGAAGAGCAGGTGGCAGGTGTCGGCGCCGCAGTCACGGACGCGGTCGGCGCAGCGCCCGGCGAACAGGTCGACGGCGTCGCGGGTGACCGTGGCGACCGTGACGACCGTGGCGACCAACTGTGAGCCGGTGGCCCGGGGCCCGGCGCACGGCTGCCGTCCGGTTCGATACGGGCGACGAGCCCGGGCCCGGCCGCGGCGCGTCGACGACGGCCAGGCGGGCGGGCGTCGGCGGCGGCCAGGCGGGTGGGCGTCGGCGGCGGCCGTGGGCGCGGTCGGCGGCGAGCGGGAACAGGGCGTCGCGCAGGGTGCGCGCCAGTGCCGGTTCCGCGGCGGAGACGGTGAGGTCCAGCCCGTCCGGCAGCCGGCTGCACCCGGCCCAGGCGACCGGGCCGGCGGGCCCGTGCAGCGCCTCCCGGCGGGCGAGGGCTCCGGAGTCCCGGCGTTTTCCCTGCGCGTTCGCTGACCCGACCAGTACAAGTGACTACATGACGCAGCCACCGGCATCGCCCACCCCCGTCCACTGGAAGATCGTCATCGACGCGAACGACCCGCACGCGCAGGCCGACTTCTGGGCCGCCGCGCTGCGGTACGAGGTCGAGGACAACAGCGCCCTCATCGAGCGGCTGCTCGGCTTCGGTGCCCTGCCCGAGGAGGCCACGGTCGAGTTCCACGGCCGCCGCGCCTTCCGGGATCTGATCGCCGTACGGCACCCCGGGGACCCGTTCGAGGAGGAGAGCGGGACCGGGCTCGGACGGCGGCTGCTGTTCCAGCGGGTGCCGGAGGCCAAGACGGGCAAGAACCGGCTGCACCTCGATCTGCACCCGGGCGAGGGGCGGCGCGAGGAGGAGGCCGCCCGGCTGGAGGAGCTCGGGGCGCGCGTGCTGCGGCGGGTGACGGAGCAGGGCGGCGAGTGGCTCGTGATGGCGGACCCGGAGGGCAACGAGTTCTGCGTGCAGTGACGGCGGACGGTGCACGCGCGGGTGTCGGCGCGCGGACGTCAACGCGCGGACGTCAACGCGCGGACGTCAACGCCGTGGCCGGATCCACGTCTTGACGGAGAGTCAGTACCAGCTTCACCATCCAGGCACCCCATTCACTGTGGGCCGCCCGTGGCACCCCACGGGCGGCCCCAAGGGAATCCGGAGCCCCCACATGAAGCTCTCCGTTTCCGCGCGCGCCGTCGCGGCGGGTGGCATGGCGACCGCCATGCTGCTGACCGGCGGTGCCGTGGCCGACGCCGCGTCCTCCGCTCCCACCCGAGCGGCCGCCGCGCCGGACATACCGGTGGCGAACGTCAAGGCCCACCTCTCCCAGCTGCAGTCCATAGCCACCGCCAACGGCGGCAACCGCGCGCACGGCCGCGCCGGCTACAAGGCCTCGCTCGACTACCTCAAGGCCAGGCTGGACGCGGCCGGATACACCACGACCGTCCAGCAGTTCACCGCCTCCGGCCGCACCGGCTACAACCTGATCGCCGACTGGCCGGGCGGCGACGCCAACCAGGTCGTGATGGCCGGTTCCCACCTCGACAGCGTCTCCTCCGGACCCGGCATCAACGACAACGGGTCCGGCTCGTCCGCCGTCCTGGAGACCGCCCTCGCCGTGTCCCGGGCGCAGTACAAGCCCACCAAGCACCTGCGGTTCGCCTGGTGGGGTGCCGAGGAGCTCGGCCTGGTCGGCTCCCGCTACTACGTCAACCGGCTGGCCACCGGCGACCGTTCACGGATCAGCGCCTACCTGAACTTCGACATGATCGGGTCCCCGAACCCGGGTTACTTCGTCTACGACGACGACCCGGCGATCGAGAAGACGTTCAAGAACTACTTCACCGGCATCGGCGTCCCGACGGAGATCGAGACCGAGGGCGACGGCCGCTCCGACCACGCGCCCTTCAAGAGCGCGGGCGTTCCGGTGGGCGGCCTGTTCACCGGGGCCGGCCGCGCGAAGACGGCGGCACAGGCGGCCAAGTGGGGCGGTACGGCGGGGCAGGCCTTCGACCGCTGCTACCACTCCTCCTGCGACACCACCGCCAACATCAACGACACGGCCCTCGACCGCAACAGCGACGCCCTCGCCCACGCGGTGTGGGAACTGTCGCAGTAGCCTCCGGGCCCGCCTCACCGCTCGCGGACGCGTGCGGTGAGGCGGCCCATGCGGGCGCGGGCCGACTCCAGCTCCTCGATCTCCTCGGCGGCGGGGCCGCCCGCGGAGGCCAGCTCGGTCCACAGGCCGACCAGGTCGCGCCCGAGTTCCAGTCCCAGGGCCGGATCGCGCACCGCCCGCCAGGACGTGGCCGCGCTCCGCACGTTGCCGTAGGCGCCCTCCGCGTCACCGGCCCGGCGCCGGGCACCGGCCAGGTCGAGCGAGAGGTGGAAGGCGCGGAGCGGGTCACCGGCCAGGTAGGCGATGTAGGCGGTCAGTTCGCGCAGCCGGAGCACCTCCGGGTGCTCCGGTCCCAGCGTCCCCGACGCCTGTGCGACGGTCCGGTCCGCCAGGTCGGCCGCCGCCTCGATCCGGCCCTCCTTCACGGCCTCGTTGATCCGCGCGACCGGCTCCGCGAGGAGCGCGGGTGCGGCGGGGTCGCCCGGGACGCCGAGGGGTTCGTCCCCGAGCACGGCCTCCGCGACGGCGTCGAAGCCGCGGGCGGGGGTGGGCTTGGGGTCGGGGTCGGCGGCGAGCAGGGCGGCCTCCGGAATCGGCTCGGGCCGGGGCCCGGGTCCGGCCCCCGGCACGGGCAGGGGCCGCGCGTCCATGGGCGGCGGCGGACCGAACGCCCCGGTGGGCGGCACGACGGTCCCGGGCACCGCGGACCCGCCCGGCATCATGCCTCGCGCGGCGGCCGGAGGTGTGTCCTGCGGTGCCGCGGCCGGGTGCGTCGCGTCCTGCGGCACGGTCGAGACCGAGCCCAGCGGTGGGGGCGCGTCCCACGGTGTCGGGGGCGTGCCCTGCGGCGCGGCCGGGGGCGCGTCCTGCGATGCGGGCTCCTGTACGGCGCGCAGCTCGAACGTCGGTACGGGCCCGTCCGCCGGCTGCGGCTCGGGCACCGACCGCAGCGGAAACGTCGGGGTGGTGCCGCGCCCCGGATCCTGCACGGGGCGCAGGACGTGCGTGGCCCGGTCACTCTCGGGCCGCTTTGGCCCGGCCGGGGGCGTGGATACCGACTCGGCGGCATTCGGGCCCGAGGTCTCGGCGGAAGCCGGGCGCGAGGGCCCGGCCTGGGCAGCGTGCACCGGCCCCGCCGGGGGCATGGACACCGGCCCGGCGGACGTCGGGCGCGCGGGCTCCCCGGACTCCGGGCCGGCCGGCCCGCCCGGGGCTACCGCGTGCACCGGCCCGGCCAAAGGCGAACTCCCGGACCCGGCCGAAGACGCGTGCGCCGGACTGGGCGGAGGCGTGTGGACGGGCCCGACCGGAGGCGTGTGGACGGGCCCGGCCGAAGCCGCGTGCGCCGACCCCACCGAATGCGGGCTCTCGGGCCCGGCCGAAGGCGTCTGCACCGGCCCGGCCGAAGACGTGTGCGCCGGACCGGTCACAGGCGGATTTCCAGGCGTTGGTGGGATCGTGCGGGTCGGTTCGGCTGTGAAGTGGCTGGAGCCGTCCGGGTCGACACGGAGCGGGACGACGTAGCCGATGCGTTCGTCGTGGACCGTGGCGAGGACGGCATGGCCCGTGGCCAGGGCGATGTGGTGCAGGCGGCCGAGGACGGCCTGCTGGATCTCCTCGCCGGGGGCCGCGAAGACGCGGACGCCGCCGACCGAGGCGCCCTCGGACGCCGCGCTCGCTCCGGACCCGGGGACGTGGACGTCGATCGGCGCCGCCGGGGTCGCCGCGTGTGCGGCCTGCTTCTGTTCCCGCTTCTTCTCGCGGCTGAGTCGCGACATCGTCCCCTCACTGGGCGTCGTACACCTAGTGTCGAGTGTGTCCGCTCGCCCCCGTTTCTCACGTCACCGGGGTGTCACAGGCTCGTCCCAAGGCCCGTGCGCCCGAACGGGTCGTTCCGCAGGGCATGAGGACCGGGTGCACGAGGGAGGAGAAGGGCATGCACACAGGCATGCGACAGGGACCGGAGATCTGGCTCCGGCCCCCGGTGGCCGGCCCGGATCCGGGCGGTCCCGAGCCCGCGCACGACCATGCCGCGGCACGGCGTTTCTCCTGGGTCGGCACGCACGGCGGGGCGGGCGTCTCCACGCTCGCCGCGGTCTACGGCGGCCATGACAGCGGCCGCGCCTGGCCCGGTGCCGGTGCCCCGCCGTCGGTGCTGCTGGTGGCCCGCACGCACGCGGCCGGGCTCGACACGGTCGCCGGCGCGGTGGAGGCGTTCCGGCGCGGTCAGGCTCCCCCGGAGCTGGACCTCGACGCCGTCGTCCTGGTGGCGGACGCCCCGGGCCGGCTGCCGCGTCCGCTCGCCCAGCGGGTGAAGTCCCTGGAGTCGGTCATCGACGTGTACCGCGTGCCGTGGGTGCCGGCGTGGCGGCTCGGGGAGCTCGGCCGTCCGCCGCGCGAGACGGCGGCTCTGGCCCGGCTGACGGGAGCGGTGCGCTGACGGCCGTTTCACTGTCGGCCGGGGAACTCGCGGCGGGCGTCCGTGCCCGGGAGCTGCGTGCGGTCGATGTCGTCGCGGCGGCACTGGAACGGATCGACCGGGCCGACCGGGAGCTGTGCGCGTTCGTCGAGGTGTGGCACGAGGAGGCGCTGCGCCGGGCGGCCAAGGTGGACGCGCTGCTGGACGCGGGCGGGGGCGGGGCGCTGCCGCTGGCCGGTGTGCCGGTCGCCGTGAAGGGGCGGCACGGGTTGCGCGCGGCGGGCCCGCTGCTCGCCGCCGGTGCCGTCGCCGTGGGGGCGACCTCGGTGCCGGGGCCGGGAACGCCGTGGCGGACCTGGGGGCTCGGGGCCCGGGGCCGGACCGTCAACCCGTGGCGGCCCGACCGGACGCCGGGCGGCTCGTCGGCCGGGGCCGCGGTCGCGGTGGCGGCCGGGCTGGTGCCGCTGGCGACCGGCGGCGACGGGGCCGGGTCGGTGCGGATCCCGGCGGCCTGGTGCGGGGTGCTCGGGCTGAAGACCACGAACGGACGGCTCCCCTCCGCCGACCGCACGGGCCTGGCCGCACCGGGCGTGCTCGCCCGCTCGGCAGCGGACGCGGCGGCGTGGTGGCGGGCGGTGTCGGGTGAACCGGCGGCTGCTCGTCCGCCCCTGCCCGTCGCCGCCGTCTGGTCGCCCGACCTCGGTTTCGCCGGGCCCGACCCGGAGCCCGTCGCCCTGGCCCGGGCGACGGCCGAACGGCTCGTGGCGGCGGGTGTCGTACGGCTGGTGCGGCCGCGGGAGCCGGTGCGGCTGAGGGACCCCGGGCCCGCGTGGCTCGCCCTGCGCACGCCCGGGGCCACTCCGCCCGGGAGCACGCCGGAACCGGGTCCCGGCCTCGCCACGGCGCACCGCGTCCGGGCGGAGAACGACCGGCGGCTGGCCGGCTCGTTCGCCGCGGCCCCCCTCCTGCTGACGCCGACGGCTCCGACCGCCCCGCACGGCCACGAGGGACCCGGCGACCGCTACTCCACCTCGCTGACCTGGGCTTTCAACCTCAGCGGGCATCCGGCGCTGAGCCTGCCCGCGGGCTTCGGCCGCGACGGCTGCCCGGCCGGGCTGCAGTTCGTGGCCCCGCACGGGCAGGACGCGCTGCTCCTGGCCGTGGCGCGGGAGGCGGAGGCACGCGGCGAGGGCTGAGAGGCCCCGGGGGGCGGGCCGGCATCCCTTGGCAGATTTACTTGCGTGCGCATATGATGCAAGCGCGCATAATTGATGTGCGCCGAATATCCAAAGGGGACAGCCATGACCCGCCGCTTCCTTTTCGTCCTGGGCAGCGCCCGCGCCGACGGCAACACCGAGCTGCTGGCCCGCCGGGCCGCCGAGCAGCTGCCGCCGGGCGTCGAACAGCAGTGGATCGACCTCACCGAGCACCCGCTTCCCGACTTCGAGGACCTGCGGCACGACAGCGACCACGTCCGCCCGACCGAGGGCAGCGCGGCCCTGCTGCTCGACGCCACGCTCGCCGCGACCGACATCGTGATCGCCTCGCCCCTGTACTGGTACTCGGTCTCCGCGCAGACCAAGCGCTACCTGGACTACTGGTCCGCCTGGCTGCGCACGCCCGGGATCGACTTCAAGGCGACCCTGGCCGGACGCACGCTGTGGGGTGTCACCGCCCTGGCGCACGAGGAGGAGGTCGTCGCCGACCCGCTCGTCGGGACGCTCAGCAACTCCGCCGCCTACCTGGGGATGCGCTTCGGCGGGGTGCTGCTCGGCAACGGCAGCAAGCCCGGCGACGTGCTGAACGACACCGAGGCCCTGGCCCGCGCCAAGACGTTCTTCGCGCAGGAGGCACCGCTCGCCCGCTTCCTGTACGAGCAGTGAGGCCCGCCGCCGGCCGGTCCGGCTAGGCCGTGATGTCCTTCGCCGTGAAGCGCGCCCACGCCGCCGTGCCGAACACCGCCGCGTACAGCGCCTGCAGCCCGAGGTTCTTCGCCAGTTCGTCCCAGTAGACCGGCTCGCGCATGAGGTCGGCGAAGGACAGCCAGTAGTGCGAGAAGAAGTACGGCTGGATGGCGTGCAGTTGCGGGATCTGGTCGAGGATCTGGACCGTGATCAGCAGGCCCACCGTCGTCGCCATCGCCGCGATGCCGCTGTTGGTCAGCGTCGACACGAACAGGCCGAGCGCCGCCACGCCGATCAGTGACGCTGCCACGGCCAGGGCGATCAGCAGGGCTCTGCCCAGGCCTTCGGCGAAGCTGATCCGGGTACCGGAGATGGTCGTCAGGTCGCCGAGCGGGAAGAGCAACGCGCCGGCCGCCAGGGCCGAGACGGCGACCACCAGGGTGGCCACCAGGCAGAACAGGACGACCGTCGCGTACTTGGTGAGCAGCAGCCGTGTGCGGCCGGCCGGGGCGACCAGCAGATAGCGCAGCGTGCCGGCGTTGGCCTCGCCGGCGATCGCGTCGCCCGCGACGACACCCACCGCCATCGGCAGGAAGAACGGCAGGGTCGCGGCCAGGGCGGTGAAGACCAGGAACAGGCCGTTGTTGGTGATCTGCGAGATGAAGGCCGGTCCTGCGCCGCCCCCGCCGCCGGGCGAGGAGCCGTCGCTCGTCTCGATCCTGACGGCGACGCCGACCAGGACCGGCACGCCCGCCAGGACCGCCAGCAGCGCCAGGGTGCGCCAGCGCCGGAAGGTGGTGGTGAGTTCGTTGCGCAGCAGCCCGAAGGTCCGCAGCGGGCTCACCGGCCCTGCGGTTCGTGCGACTTCAGCCCGCGACATCGAAGCCCTCCCCGGTCAGTGCCACGAACGCGTCCTCCAGCGAGGCCCGTTCGACCGTGAAGCCGCGGACCCGCACCCCAGCCGCGACCAGCGCGGCGTTCACCTCGGCCAGGTCGCGGTCCGGGGGTTCGCCGGTCACCCGGTCGCCGGTGACGGTGAGGTCGCCCACGCCCTGTTCCTTCAGGACCCGGGCCGCCTCCGCCCCGTCCGGTGTGGTCACCACCAGCAGGCCGCGCGCCCCGGCGGCCAGCTCGGCGACCGGGCCCTGGGTGAGGAGCCGGCCCTGGGCCATCACGGCCGCGTGCGTGCAGACCTGTTCGATCTCGTCGAGGAGGTGCGAGGAGAGGAAGACGGTCGTACCGTCCGAGGCGAGTTCGCGGATCAGGGTGCGGATCTCGCGCATGCCCTGCGGGTCGAGGCCGTTGGTCGGCTCGTCGAGGACCAGCAGCCGGCGCGGCTGGAGCAGGGCGGCGGCCAGGCCCAGGCGCTGCTTCATGCCGAGCGAGTACGCCTTGGCCTTCTTGCCCGCCGCGGCCGTCAGGCCCACCCGGTCCAGGGCGGCGGCGACCCGGGCCCGCCGGGTGCGCGGATCGGCGGCCGGGTCGGCGGAGTCGTAGCGCAGGAGGTTGTCGCGGCCGGAGAGGAAGCCGTAGAGGGCCGGGCCCTCGATGAGGGCGCCGACGTGCGGGAGCACGGCGCGGGTGGCCCCGGGCATGGGCCGCCCGAGGACCCGCACCGTGCCGGAGGTGGGCTCGATCAGGCCCATCAGCATGCGGATGGTGGTGGTCTTGCCGGAGCCGTTGGGGCCGAGGAAGCCGAAGACGCTGCCCGCCGGGACGGTCAGGTCCAGACCGTCGACGGCGAGCTGTCCACCGCGGTAGCGCTTGGTGAGCGCGCGGGTGGCGATGACCGGTTCCCCGGTCTGCTCACCGCGCTGCTCCGGCTCCGCGGCGGACGGTTCACCCATCGGTTTCCTCGTTCTCTCGGCGTCCCGCGCGGTGCGGGGCCGGGGCCCCGCGCGCGTACGGGACTCACTTCCCGGCGTCGGCCGCCTTCACGAGCGCGTCCTTGGTGACGGCGCCCACGTAGACCTTGCCGTCGTCGGTGACCAGGGCGTTGATCAGGCGGGTCGAGAAGACCGTGCCCGAGCCGAAGCCGCCGGTGACCTTGTCGCCGAGCGAGTCGATGAAGCCGCCGAACTCGCCGCCGGCCTCACCCGAGGGCACGCCCTCGCCGCCGGTGTCGAAGGTCGCTATGGCGTTCCAGCCCTCGCCGATGGTCTTCATGCCCTCGGGGCCCTTGCCGAGGTGCTCACCGGACTTCGGGGCCTTCTCCGCGTGCCCGCGCGCCTCGCCCTTCTCGAACTCCTTGCCGAAGTCCTTGCCGAAGTCCTTCTCCTCGGTGACCTTCGCGCCCTTCGGCGGGGTGAAGTCGAAGGTCGAGGCGGCCGGCTTGGCGAAGCTGACCTGGGTGAAGCCCGCGTCGACGACGGCGGCGCCGCCGCTCGCCGGGGTCAGCGTGAACTTCAGCGGCGTGCCCGTCCGCGCGTCCACGGCGACGGTGATCGCGCCGACCGTCGAGCCGGACTGCTTCGGCTTGACGAGCAGCTTGTAGGCGTCCCGGCCGGCGACCTGGGCGGTGCCGTCCACGGTCACGGAGGTCGTGTCGTCGACGGCCTTCAGGGCCTCCTCGGCGAAGTCCTTCGGCGTGGCCGGCGGCTGCTGCTCCTTCTCGTGCGCCGGGCCGTCGGAGGCGGTGCCGTGGTAGACCTCGTTGGACTTGCTGTCGTAGGCCCAGACGTCCTTGCCGTTGTGGACGATGCTGTACTCGGCGGCGTTCTCCAGCAGCGACAGCTTCTGCCGGTCGGGGCCGTCGGCGGCAACGCGCAGGGTGTGCGTGCCGGAGGCCAGTTCGGTGAGCTTGGCCGTCGGGTCGGCGGAGGAGCCGTCCTCCCCCCGGCCGGCGGCGCCGGACAGCAGGCCGGACTCCAGCCCGCCGAGGTTCGGCAGGCCGAGGTCGGTGCTGATCTTCACCGTGCCGGAGAGCTGCTCGGTGTCCGACTCGGCGATCTTCTGGATGAGCTGCTGTGCGGTGATCTTGGGAAGGTCGGGGTCACCGGAGTCGGCGAGTGCGGGGACCAGGCCGATCGTCGCGGCCGCCACCCCCACCACCGTCACCGGGACGACGTACCGCGCGGCCTTGCGCCGCCGGGAGTGCTGCTCGTCGACCTCCCCGCCGGTCGTGCTGTCGTCGGATGCGTACGGTGCCATGTGTGCCTTACCTCCGTGGTCGGCGGCGGCTGTCCGTGTCGTGCACGCACTCGTCCCTGAGCCGCCATTCTCACCCGAACGGGTGAGGAGTGGTGTTTTCCGTGGTTTCCATCTGACCAAATCGGCCAGGCAGATACGTCAGACCCCGGACTCAACTCCGCGTACTGCTGGGGTATGACACGCAGGGGCGGCTTCTCCCCCGACCCGTAGGGGTCGGGGGGCGGCGGGCGGTCAGCCGGCCCGGTGCACCACGGCGTCGCACAGCTCCACGAGCGCCGTCTTGGCGGCGCATGCGGGCAGCGGTGCCAGTGCCGAGCGGGCGTCCTCGGCGTAGCGGACGGTGTCCCGGCGGGCCTGTTCGAGCGCCGGGTGGGCGCGCAGCAGGCGCAGGGCCTCGGCGTGCCGGTCGTCGTCGGTCAGGTCGGAGTCCAGCAGCTCGCACAGGGCGACGTCCTCGGCGAGCCCGAGCCGGGCCGCCCGCTCGCGCAGCCGCAGCACCGGCAGGGTCGGGATGCCCTCGCGCAGGTCGGTGCCGGGGGTCTTGCCGGACTCGTGGGAGTCGGAGGCGATGTCCAGGACGTCGTCGGCGAGCTGGAAGGCGACGCCGAGCCGCTCGCCGTACTGGGTCAGCACGTCCACGACCGTATCGTCGGCGCCGGACATCATCGCGCCGAACCGGCACGAGACCGCCACCAGCGAGCCGGTCTTGCCGCCCAGCACGTCCAGGTAGTGCTCGACCGGGTCACGGCCGTCCTGCGGTCCGGCCGTCTCCAGGATCTGGCCGGTCACCAGCCGCTCGAACGCCTCGGCCTGCACCCGTACCGCCTCCGGACCGAGGTCGGCCAGGATGTGCGAGGCGCGCGCGAAGAGGAAGTCGCCGGTGAGGACCGCGACGGAGTTGCCCCAGCGGGTGTTGGCGCTGTCCACCCCGCGGCGCACGGCGGCCTCGTCCATCACGTCGTCGTGGTACAGCGTGGCGAGGTGCGTCAGCTCCACGACGACGGCCGACGGCACGATGCCGGGTGCGTGCCGGTCGCCGAACTGGGCGGCGAGCATCACGAGCAGCGGCCGGAACCGCTTGCCGCCGGCCCGTACCAGGTGCTGGGCGGCCTCCGTGATGAAGGGCACCGCACTCTTGGTGGCCTCTAGCAGGCCTTCCTCGACAGCCGCCAGTCCGGCCTGGACATCGGCCTCCAGAGCCTGGTCCCGCACGCTCAGCCCGAATGGCCCGACGTCGGTCACGAGGGGTCTCCTGTCTGCTGGTGTCTGCCGGTGCTTACGCGGATTGTCGATAGGTCGCTGCCATCACTCGAGTCAGCGTATCCGGTCACGTTTCGATCACCGCCAGCGCCCATGGTTACAGGCCGGGTGGTATCCGATCACGACCGCAATGTTTTCGATCAGCCCATAAGAACAGAAATGTTCCGACTTACCGGGAATTCGCGACCTATGCGAGATTTGCGGCATTGGCGAAGCAAATTCCTCTTGCGGGACATTGCGCCCCGGGTCGCGATCAGTGAATTGAATCACTTCGACCCTTCCGCGGCACTGCCGGCGCATCGAGTGGTTACGCCTTTCACCGAAAGCGAGTTGAGGCTTGGCTCGCGCAAAGGATCAAGCGGCCCATTCCACCCTGACCAAGGTCAAACAGCACCTCGTGTGACTCCGGTGCTTGTTCCCGGCATGTGCTCTCGCATACGTTCCGGCCCAGTCCGGCGGACCGCCGAATCCTGCCGCCGCCCGGACTCCCCACACACACCGACTCACTCACGCAGGGCAGGAGCGGGGGACCCAGGTAAGTCGCCGGTCCGCACGACAGCGGAACGGCTCGGGGTGAAGCCGCGCACGACAGCAGCACGCCGTGTGCGGCCGGGCACCTCCCGGCCCGAACCCGACAGCTCACCTCGCAGGCGCCGGAGAGGAATATCGCCATGCCCGGACGAGGTAAGCACCGTCGCCCCGCAAGGAACCCGATCACCCGTGGTGTCGTCGCCGTCGGCACCGGTGGAGCGGCACTGACCCTGCCGCTCCTCGGCGCGACGCAGGCGAGCGCCGCGGAGCCCCAGAGCGCCCCGGCCGCGCTGACCGTGGCGCAGGCGGCCCAGCCCGCCAAGTCGCTCACGTACACCGTGGTCAAGGGCGACTCGCTCTACCGCATCGCCGAGAAGTACGACGTCTCCGGCGGCTGGAAGCGGCTGTACCAGGACAACCGCGCCGCCGTCGGTGACGACCCGAAGCTGATCCGCCCGGGTCTGAAGCTGAAGGTCGGGACCACCAAGGCCGTCGCCCCGAAGAAGGCGACGCAGTCGGCCACCCCGGCCAAGCCGGCCGGTGGCGTCACGCAGGCCACCCCGGCCGCCGCGAAGACCTACGCGAACAACCTCGACGGATGGATCCGCGAGGCGCTGGACATCATGGCCCAGAAGGGCATCCCGGGCTCGTACGACGGCATCTACCGCAACATCATGCGAGAGTCGTCGGGCAACCCGCAGGCGATCAACAACTGGGACTCGAACGCCGCCAAGGGCACCCCGTCCAAGGGCCTGCTCCAGGTCATCGACCCGACCTTCGCCGCCTACCACGTGCCCGGCACCCCCTACGACCCGTACGACCCGGTCGCCAACATCACGGCGGCCTGCAACTACGCGGCCGACCGCTACGGCTCGATCGACAACGTCAACGGTCCGTACTGAGCCGTCCCGCCCAGCAGTCGTTCGAGGACGACGGCGATGCCGTCGTCCTCGTTCGACAGCGTGATCTCGTCGGCCACGGCCTTGAGTTCGGGATGACCGTTGGCCATCGCGACGCCGTGCGCCGCCCAGTCGAACATCGGGATGTCGTTGGGCATGTCACCGAAGGCGATGGTGTCCGCGGGCCGCAGCCCCAGGTGCTCGGCGGCCAGCGCCAGCCCCGTCGCCTTGGTGACACCGCACGGCTGGAGCTCGACCGTGCCGGGCCCCGACATCGTCACCGTCGCCAGTGAACCCACCACCGAGCGGGCCGTCGCCGCCAGTTCGTCGTCCGACAGGCAGGGGTGGCGCAGCAGCACCTTGCTGATCGGCTCACCCCACAGCTCGTCGCGCCGGTCGACCCGCACCGCGGGCAGCGTCGGGTGCGGCATGAGATACCCCGGCTCGATGAGCGTGAGCCCGTCGACCCCGTCCTGGTCGACCGCCGCGTACACCTCCCCCACCTCGGCCTCGATCTTCCCGATGGCCGTCTCGGCCAGCTCCCGGTCCAGCGTGACGGACCACAGCATCCGGTTCGCGCCGGCGTCGTACACCTGCGCGCCCTGCCCGCACACCGCGAGCCCCGTGCACCCCAGGTCGTCCAGGAGCGGCCGCACTCTCGGCGCCGGGCGGCCCGTCACCACGAGGTGCTGGGCACCGGCGTCCGCCACCCGCGCGAGCACGGCGAGGGACCGGTCGGACAGGGTGTCGTCGCCGCGCAGCAGCGTCCCGTCCAGGTCGGTGGCGATGAGTGAATATGCGAGGGGTGCGGCCATGATCAGAGAATACGGACAACGCGCCCCTTCGTTTCATCGCGCGGCACACGCCGATTGCCCGGTTGAGGGCCTCTGCACCAGTTGGCAACAACATGGTCCGCTACCTACCCGAGAGGCCGCATCGAGCGGTACCTTCCAAGTGTCCAGCGGGACTTGATCGGGGGGTCGGGTTGAGCAGTGGGCGCATTCGCGTGGCCGGGCCCGGGGAGCTCGGCGAGGGGGAGAGGGAGCGCTGGCGCGCGCTGCGCGCCGCCTCGGAGGCACCGCGCAGCCCTTTCATGGAACCGGAGTTCACCGAGGCCGTCGGTCTGGTGAGGCCGCGGGCCCGGGTCGCGGTGGTCCACGAGGGCCCGGAGCCGGTCGGCTTCCTGCCCTATGAACGCGGCCCGTTGGGACAGGGCCGCGCCATCGGGCTCGGGGTCTCGGACGCGCAGGGCGCGATCCTGCGGCCCGGCCTGGACCTGGAGACGGGCGAACTGCTGCGGGCCTGCTCGCTGTCGTCCTTCGCCTTCGACAACCTGGAGGCGGAGCAGCGGCTGTTCGTCCGGTACGCGGCGGAGGAGCACGCCACCTACGTCGTCGACGTGGAGAAGGGCTACGAGACCTACGAGTCGGTGCTGCGCGCCCAGTCGCCCAAGTTCCTGAAGACCACCCTGGCCAAGGAGCGCAGGCTGGCCCGGCAGGCCGGCGAGGTGCGGTTCGTGTTCGACGAACGCGACCCGGCCGCGCTGCGCACGCTCATGGAGTGGAAGTCGGCGCAGTACCGCAGGACAGGCCGCAGGGACCGGTTCGCGCAGGAGTGGATCACCCGGCTCGTCGGGCACCTGGCCCGCACCCGGGCCCCGGAGTGCAGCGGCACGCTGTCCGTGCTGTACGCGGGCGGCCGGCCCGTCGCCGCGCACTTCGGGCTGCGCTCGGCGTCGGTGCTGGCCTGCTGGTTCCCGGCCTACGAGCCGGAGTTCGCGAAGTTCTCGCCCGGTCTGGTGCTGCACCTGCGCATGGCCGAGGCGGCGGCGGCCGCGGGCATCGGCACGCTCGACCTGGGGCGGGGCGCGGCCGAGTACAAGGACGCGCTGAAGACGGGCGAACTGCCCGTGTACGAGGGCGCGGTGACCCGGCCTGGGGCGGGCGCGGCGCTGCACTGGCTGAGCCGCGAGCCGGCGCGCCGCGCGCACAGCTTCGTCCGCGGCCGGCCGCGCCTCGCGGCGCTGGCCGCGCGGACCCTGAAGGGCGCGGCCCGGCTGCGCCGTACCTGACGACGAGGGGGGAGGGCGCATGGCCCGTTCGGCGCGTGCGCGGGAGGAGATACGGCGGTTCCTGGCCATCGGTGCCGTACAGGTCGCCGAGCTGGACCTGGACGGCGAGGAGGCGGTGCTCAGACCCGGCCCGGGGAGCCCGCCGGTGACCCACGGCGAGGTGTTCGCCCTGGTCAGACGGGGTGGCCGCCCGGTGGGCACACTGCTCGCGCAGGTCCCGGAGGGGGCGGATCCGCGGGCCGTGCTGGCGGCCCGGGCGCGGGCGGAGTGCGCCGCGGCGGAGGCCGCCGCGCCGGTGGAGCCGCCGTACGCCAGTGTCGTCGTGGCCACCCGGGAGCGGGCCGGGCAACTGGCCCGGGCGCTGGACTCGCTGCTGGCCCAGGACCATCCGCGGTTCGAGATCGTCGTGGTCGACAACGCGCCCGTGACCCGCGAGACGCGGGAGCTGGTCGAGCGGAAGTACGCCGAGCGCGTGCGGTACGTGTGCGAGCCGGTGCCCGGCCTCGCGGTCGCGCACAACGCCGGTCTGGCCGCCGTGCGGGGCGAGGTGGTCGCCTTCACGGACGACGACGTGGTGGCCGACCCGCGCTGGCTGACCGAGCTGACCGCGCCCTTCGCCGCCGACGCCGCACTGGGGTGCGGCACCGGGCTGATCCTGCCCGCGCGGCTGACGACACCCGCCCAGGTGCTCCTGGAGAGCCACGGCGGCTTCGCGAAAGGCTTCACTCCAAGGACGTACGATCCGGCGGACCCGCCGGTCGACGAGCCGCTGTTCCCGTTCACGGCGGGGCGGTTCGGCTCGGGCGCGAACATGGCGTTCCGTACGGAGGTCCTGCGCCGCGTCGGCGGCTTCGACCCGGCGACCGGAGCGGGAACGGCCGCCCGGGGCGGTGACGACCTCTACGGCTTCGTCCGGGTCCTGGCCGAGGGATACCGGCTGCGCTACACGCCGTACGCCCTGGTCTGGCACCACCACCGGGAGACCTGGCGGGACCTGGAGACCCAGGCGTACGGCTACGGCGCCGGCCTCACGGCGTATCTCACCGCGGTGCTGGTGAACCGGCCCGCGCTGCTGCCGGCGTTCCTCGCGCGGCTGCCGCGCGGCCTGGCACACGCCCGGTCGCTGACGGCGGCCCGCGCGACGGAGGAGACCGCCGGCGGCATGCCGGGCGATCACGACGCACGCACCCATCCCTGGCCACGGCGCCTGTCGCGCCTGCAGCGCAGGGGGATGGTGTACGGACCGGTCGGCTATCTGAAGGCGCGGCGGGCGCTGCGCGCGAGTGTGCGGGGGGCGGGATGAAGACTCCGGCGAGTGCGAGTACGCGTGGCGAGGGCCAGGGGGAAGGCAGAGGCCGGGCGGAGCGGGGGACGCGGGACGGTGAGGGGCCGATAGCCCCGGCGGACACCGGCCGTGCGCGCGAGGGCGGGGTCCACGTTGGTGTCCACGATGGTGTGACCCGAGCCCCGGCGGAGGCGGCCGGCGGGGCCGGCTCCACGGCGGGCGATCGCTTAGCTCGTCCGCCCCTCGGCCATCAGCCCCAGCACCTCCCGCTCACGCGGGGTGAGCCCTCCGTGGAGGCGGTTGATGAGGCCGGCTCCACGGCGGGCGCGGCCGGTGAGCCCGGCTCCACGGCGGGCCCGGCCGACGAGGCCGGCTCCACGGTCATCCCCGTCTTCCTGTACCACTCCGTGATGGACGACCCGCCGGGCTGGATCGCCGAGTTCACGGTCACGCCCGCGCAGTTCGCCGCGCATCTGGACGCCGTGGTGCGCAGTGGGCGTACGCCCGTCACTATCAGCGCGGTCGCCGATCACCTGGCCGGGCGGGCACCCCTGCCGCCCCGGCCCGTGCTGCTCACCTTCGACGACGGGTTCGCCGATCTGCCCGGCCCCACCGCCGAGGCGCTGGCCGAGCGGACGCTGCCCGCCACCGCCTATCTCACCACCGGCGCCATCGTCCCGGGCGGCCGCAGTCTGCTGCCGCCCGCCCCGATGATGACCCTGGCGGGCGTGACGGAGCTGGAACGTTCCGGCATGGAGATCGGCAGTCACACGGTGACGCACGCGCAGCTCGACACGCTGTCCGCGAAGGACCTGGCCTACGAACTGCGCACCTCCAAGGCCGTATTGGAGGACGCCCTCGGGCACGAGGTCCGGCATCTCGCCTACCCGCACGGCTACAACAGCCCGCGCGTGCGCGCCATGTCGGTCCGGGCCGGCTACGAGACGGCGACCGCCGTCCGCCACGCCCTCAGCTCCGGCCACGACGAGCGGTACCGCATCGCCCGGCTCATCGTCCGCCACGGCCACACCGTCGCCGACGTCGAGGGCTGGCTGGCCGGGACGGGCGCGCGGGTCGCGCCGTACCGGGACGGGCCGAAGACGATCGCCTGGCGGTGGTACCGGCGGGCCCGCGGGCGGGTGCGCGGGCCCGAGTTCGCCGGCTGACGCGGTCGCCCCGGTTACTTCAGCGGCTGGTTCAGATACGGATCGGCGACTGCCTCGCGCAGGCTGTCCCAGGCCGCGTCGTTGGCCAGGGCGAGGTTGCAGTGCCGTCCGGGGTCGCGGTAGTTCCACTGGAGGGCCGCCTTCACGCCCTCCAGGCCCTTCAGCACTCCGGGCACCTGCGCGTACCACTCGGCCTGCCGCTGCGGGCGGGCCGGGTCCGCCGCCGTGCCGAACTCGGAGAGCATCAGCGGCTTGTCGTCGGAGATGTTCTTCCGGATCCACTCGTGCGTGGCGTCCTGCGTCTGCGCGAAGGTGAGCCAGCCGGTGTTGTGGCAGCGGTAGTAGTTGTACTGGTTGTAGCCGATCCAGTCGACGTACTCGTCGCCGGGATACATCTTCCTGATCGCGTCGCCGTGGTCGAGGTACCCGGTGGTGATCCACGTCCACACCACGTTGTCGACGCCCAGCTCGCGGAACCGGTCGTGGATGTGCCGGTAGGCCTGCACGAACTCGGCGGGCGTGCCGTTGGCCGGGGTGCGGGTGTCCATCTCCAGGTCGAAGGAGAGGAACACCTTCCTGCCGTAGTCCTTGATGCGCCGGGCCTGGACGTCGATGACCTTCTCGTCCAGCTCGCCGGCGGCGATCTGCTTCCAGGTCGGCTGCTGCCGCTTCGTACCGCCCCACCACTTGCTCTCCCAGGAGAGCAGCAGCAGGTGGTCCTCGCCGACACGCTGTTCCTCCGGCGTGAGCAGCTGGCCCTCGCGCCGGGTGCCCTCGGGCAGCGACATGTCGTGGTACGTGTACACGATGTCGAGCGGGCGGCCGACGCGCTCCTCGTAGGCGCGCACCTTCTCCGGCAGATCGTCCCGCTCGTGCGGCACGAACGCGCCGAACCAGGCGCCGCAGGGCGGTTCCAGGAGTTCCGTGGGGCGGCAGTCCGCCCCGGCACCGGCCGCTCCCTGGTCCTGCGGCCCGGCGGCGTCCCGCAGGGCGAGGACGGCGACCAGGATTGCGCTGACGACCGTCGCCGACGTGATCAGCAGACGGCGCCGGCTCGACGCCAGCGGGTCGGCGCCCCGCCGCTCCTCCTGCGGTGGCCTGCGGTGCTGTCCCGTCGCGTGGTGGTCACGGCGAGAGGGACGGTGGGGACGGTTGAACCTCACGGAGCGGAACCCTTCGGTGTCCTCGGTGTCGTCCGAGCCGGCGGGGAGGCGCGCAGCGGCGGACAGAACGCGGCGAGTGTGGTCAGCAGCGTCAGCGTCAGCAGCACCCGCTGCGCGCTGAAGGTGTGCGTGGCGATCAGCACGGTCGCCACGAGCATCACGGCGACGATGCTCAGCAACAGCGTCAGCATCCACCGTTCCAGCAGGTCGGAGTGGCGGGCGAAGTCGGGGTCCCGGCGCTCGACGGGTCCTTCCGCGGGGCGCGCCGCGAACGCGGGGGCGCAGACCCTGACCAGGGCCGCGCCCGGGCCCGCCGCCAGGAAGAGCACGACCGCGGCGCCCCGCAGCGGCGATCCGCCGGGCAGCGCGAGCGCGGCGAGCGCCAGCCACCCGCCGAACGGCGGCAGCATCCGGACCACGAGTTCCTGCGGTGTCATCGTTCCGCTCCCCCCGCCCGCCTCAGTTCGTAGAGCCATCCGGCGCCGTTCTCCGCGACGAGCCGGAACCGCGGTGAGGCGGCCACCGAGTCCCGTACGCGGCCCAGCTGCGCCCTGGTGAGCTGCCCGTTCATCTCGGAGTTGGCCAGCTGCCCCCGGGTGAGCAGGAAGTAGGCCCGGGCCGGCCGCTCCACCCCGGCCATGTCGGCGGCGAGGGTGGCGGCCGGGTCCCGCACGATCCGGTCGACATGGCTGCGGGCGTCGTCCAGGAACCAGTAGTGGCCGACGCTCCAGTAGGAGTCGTAGGCGAGCGGGTAGTTGCGGTTGGCGGCCACGACGAGCGAGCCGTCGGGCGCCTGGTCGAACAGCTGTCGCACGAGGGCGACTTCCTGTGGCGGGAAGTAGTTGATCCGGTCCTTGCCGGAGTAGGCCGGCACGAACGCCAGCGTGCCGCCGAGCAGCGCGGCCAGCGGCACCCAGCCGCCGGCCCGCAGGCGGCCGACGGGGACGGGGGCGGGCCGCCGGCCGTCCGCCGCCCGCGCGGTGGCGTCGGCGGCGAGCGTGCGGACCTTGGGCAGGATCGCCGCCGCGGCGAAGAAGGCGGCCCCCGGCAGCATGAACAGCAGCACCCGGAAGATCATCTCGCTGCCGTAGCTGCTCGCCGCGAACATCGGCAGCGGGGCCGCCGCGATCAGCAGCAGCGGCCGGGCCCGGTGGCGCAGCACCCGCTGGCGCAGCACCCCGACGGCCGCGAGCAGCAGGACCGAGCCGGACAGCAGCCGGGCCGCCCAGGAGGTCGCGATGGCTCCGGTGCCGGTCGGGGTGGCGCCGTAGCCGGTCTCGACGTTGGCGCCGACGTCGCCCACGGAGCGGATCATGTCGGGCATCGCGGCGGACAGGAAGGGCAGCGCGGCCGTCAGGCACCAGGCCAGGAAGATCACCACGGTCGTGACCCCCGGCACCCAGTCGCGGTAGCGGCGGCTCAGGCACAGGGCGACCAGGCAGACGACCAGCATGCCCGGGGTGAGCTGGTGGGAGATGACGATCGCCGTGATCAGGAGCGTGAGCACCACCGTCCACACCGCCTGCCGGGGCCGCCCGCGCCGTCCGGCGGACCGGCCGAAGCGGCGCAGGACGACGGCGAGGACCCCGACGTGCAGCGCGTAGGCCACCGACTGGGGCGAGAAGTAGTCCTGCCCGACCCAGTTGGCGACGTAGAACAGCCACACCGCGGTCCAGATCAGCCGCCGGTCCTCGGTGAAGGTGCGGTAGATCAGCAGCAGCGGGAGCAGCAGCATCAGGCTGGAGGCCAGGGGCCACCAGGCCATGAACATCGCCGACGACTCCACCCCCAGCAGCCGCACCAGGGCGGCCTGGGCGGCGAAGAAGCCCGGCCACTGGTCGTACACCGCCATGTCGCCGACCTGGTCGGCCGTCTGCAGACCGCCGGCCGTCAGCAGGTGGTCGATGACCGCGTCGTGCTTCCACGCCCAGGCGTAGAGCGGGGTCGGGTAGAGCACGGCCTGGGTGGCCCGCTCCATGACCAGCAGTCCGAGGACGTACGCCGCCGCCCAGCCGCCCGGCCGGCGAGGATCGCGGACCGTGAACCAGAAACCGGCCGTGAGCACCGCCAGTCCGGCCCAGAACGCCGGGTGCAGCGCGGTGACCAGGCCGTAGTCGTCGAGCCGTGAGACGTCCGTGTGCCGGACGGCGTACGCCCACAGTGCGAGCGCGGCGAGCAGCGGGAGGCCGGGCCAGGCGAGCGCGCTGCGGCCCGGCCGGACCGGGCTCAGGTCGGCCAGGTCCGTCACGGGCTCGTGTGCCGCCCTCGACGACTCCGAGGACGACGGGCTGGAGGACTGGCTGGCGGTCTCGGGGGTGCTGCCGGAGGTGCCGGGGGTGTCGGCGCCGTCCCGTGCTGGTGTGGGTTCTGGCGTGGATCTCTCCTTCGGCGTTACTGGCGGACGCACGGTGGTTCCCCCCTGGCGGTTCGGCTCTTCGCGGCCCTGTGCGGCCGGTTCGGCTCTCGGTCTGGTCAGTCGCTGGGCCGTCGGTCGGCTGGGTGCTCGGCTCTTTGCTGGGGTGTGTGCTCGGCTGGACGGTCGGGCGGGCGATCGGCCGGACCGGTGACCGTGCGATCGGCCGGGCGGGCGGCTGTGGGCTCGGCCGGACGGGCGGCGGTTCGGTCGGCTGTGCGGGCGGCGGTGGCGCGGGAGAGGCGGGCCGGGCCCCATGCCGACGCGGCACGGCGGCCCAGTGGCAGGAGCAGGACGAGTACGGCGAGGACGGCGAGCAGCGGCGGCGCGACGGGTGCGAGCGTCTCGCGCCACACCCAGCCGCCGACCGCGACGAGATACAGAACCCCCCAGCGCCCCGGCCAGGTCAGCCGGCCGCCCGCGCGCGCGAGCAGCAGCCACAGCGGGACGAGGCACAGCAGCTGGCAGACCGGCGGCACCCAGCGCAGCAGCGGCTCGGGCCCGTCGAGCCCCAGTGCGTCCGCGAGGAAGCCGGCCGTCTTCTCGTACAACGCCCCGTCCACCGGCCGCGGTTCCCGTCCCAGGGCGACCGGAGCGGTGTACAGGGCGAGCAGGGCGGCGTGCAGCGCCGTCCCCGGCAGCCAGGGGTCGCGCCGGGCGCACAGCGTGACGGCGGCGGTGAACACCACGAGCAGCAGGCCCCCCGCCGCCAGCGACGGCAGCGGCAGGCCCTCCAGCAGCTGACGCCCGGTCAGTGCGGCGCCCGACGCCCGGTCCAGCCACGGCAGGTCCCGCAGCGGCGCGAAGAAGAACACCACGGCCACGCCGAGCAGGCTCCACAGGGCGCCCCTGAGCCGCCGCTCCCCCGGCTCCTGCTCCCCAGGCGGCTCCGCGGGCGCCGGCGGCGGTTCCCGGGTGGGTCCCTCCGGCCGCGCGATCAGGGCCAGCGTGTCCGCCTGGAGCGCCTCGCGTTCGTAGCCGGGGCGCCCTATGAACAGTGTGACCGTGTCCTGGTCGCCGTCCCTGGGCTGGTAGGCGGCCGTGCGGGCCCAGGTCGTGCCGTACCCGGCGGTGGCGTTCAGTTTCGCCCAGCGGGTGCCGTAGGCGGTGTCGGAGGGGCCGGCCGGTGTGCGGACGGCGGGTGCGCCGTCGTCGTGGCGCAGGGCCGCGCGCAGTCCGGCCGCGGAGACGAAGGCGATCAGAGTCATGCTGAGCAGCACCGCCCAGCCCGCCCCGGCGATCCCGGCCGGTGTGAACAGCACGGTCGCGCTGCCCAGCACCAGGGCGCACATGGTGCCCTGGAGCGCGGCGAGCACGCCGGTGCGCCCCTGGACGCGCAGTACGCCGATGTACAGCTCCACCACGACCCGGGGCAGTGCGCCGAGCGCGAGCAGCCGCAGCACCGTCGAGCCGTGCTCGGCGTAGTCGGGGCTGAAGGGCGTGAGGATGTACGGGGCGAACAGGACGAGGACCAGCACCACCGGAACCAGCAGCAGTGTCATGCGCCGCAGGGCGCCCCTGACGCCGTCGGCGAGCTGGCGAGGGTCGTGCGAGGCGTGCGCGGTGAGGGAGGAGGCCATGTTGATGGCCAGGAACTCCATCGTGCCGCCGACGGTGTAGGCGACGTAGAAGTAGCCGTTCTCCGCGGCGCTGAAGCGGACCGCGACCATCACCGGCAGCAGGTTGATCATCGCCAGGCTGAACAGCGCGCCCAGCGAGTCCCCGGCCAGGAAGCGGCCCATGTCCCGGAACCCCGGGGGCTCCCTGTCGCGGTCGGCAGCCGCCTGGCGGGGGATGAGCCGGCGGAAGATCAGCCAGCCCAGCGGCAGGGTGGAGAAGGCGATCGCCACCGCCCAGGAGACGAAGATGCCGAGGACGGGCAGCGTGCCGGCGAAGACGGCCAGCAGGGCGAGCTTGCCGACCGAGAACACCGCGTTCCCGGCGGGCACCCACTCCGCCTTGCGCAGTCCGGTGAGCACCCCGTCCTGGAGGGTGAGCAGCGCCCAGGCCACGCACGCGGCGACGAAGACCGCCCCGGCCATGGGCGTGCCCAGCGGCGCGTACGACGCCCCCCACGCGTCGAGCGTGAGCAGGAAGACGGCCGCGGCGAGCGCCACGACCAGCGAGCTGGCCACGTACGTGCCCCAGACCAGCCGTCCCGTCTGCCGTCCCGCGCGCGGGACGAAGCGGACGACGGCGCCGATCATCGTCGTCGCCGTGATGCTGGCCAGCAGCCGCATCGCGGCGATGGCCGCGGAGCCCTGGCCGACGGCCTCCTCCGTGTAGTAGCGGGCGGCCACCAGCCAGAAACCCAGGCCCAGCACGGCCGAGACGCCGGTGCTGAGCATGAGGAAGTAGGCGTTCTTGAACAGCGAGTCGTGCGTGTGCTCGCTGTCGGCAGGCTTCGGTCCGCCGCCGGCGGGCGCGGTGGCGGGCTCGTGCACCTGGATCTCAGCCACGGGACTACCCCAGCCCTCCCGGTGTCGGTCCGCTCCGGGACAGCCGTCCCGGAGCGTCGACCGGACGGGCCCCGGACCGCTCCAGCGCCTCCATGACCGTGCGCGCCCGCAGCGGGTCCACGGGCAGCGCGTGCCGGGCGAACCAGCGGGCCGCCTCGGGGGCCGGTGAGGGGTCGGTGAACTCCGCGCCCGCGTAGTCGTCCAGCGGCGGGTCGTAGAGGTAGCCGACGATCACGCCCCGCTCCGCCAGGGCCGCGATCGCCGCGTCCCGGTCCTCGACGAACAGCGGGACCCGGAACAGCGGTTGCGTCCCGTAGGCGTCGCGCGGCTTGGCCCAGGGCGTGGCCAGCAGCAGCTCCGTGCCCGCCCGGCAGGCGTCCAGCACCTCGTCGAGCCGGTCGAGCCTGCGTGCGATGCGGCCCAGCCGCAGCCGGCCGGACTCCAGGCGGTAGTCGTGCATGTCGACGCGCAGCCACGGGTGGTGGGCGTCGAGCCCGGGCGCCTCGCGGGCGGCCAGCGCGAGTGCCTCCGGGCGCAGCGGCATCCGGATGTCCTCGCGGTCGGCCAGCCCGAGCAGCCGGATCGCGGCCCAGGCGGCCCTGCGCAGCCGCAGGCCACGCACCGCCGCCTCGGCGAACGGCCGCAGGGCGAAAACCAGTTCGGAGCCGGGCCGGCCCGGGGTGAGCAGCCCCGCGCGGGTCTCCTCCACGGCCCGGCGCAGCCCCGGGCCGGCGAGGGACAGCATGCCGCCGGCCTTGGCGCCGACGTGCTTGGACAGGCTGAACACGGAGGCCTCGCCCCACGCCCCGACCGGCCGGCCCCCGATCCGGCTGCCGATGGCGTGCGCCGCGTCCTCGAACAGCGGGATGCCCAAGGCGTCGCACGTGCTCCTGAGGCGTGGTGCCGGGTCCGGGTTGCCGTAGAGGTTCGTGGTGAGCACGGCCGACACCGAGCCCCACACCTCGTCCGGCACGGCATCGATGTCGATGGACGCGTCGAGCGGGTTCAACGGCGCCTGCACCGGGCGCAGTCCGGCGGCGAGCACCACGAAGAAGATCACGTCGTCGTTGACCGGCGACATCAGCACACGCCCACCGGGCGGGCACCAGTGGCGCAGCGCCACGTACAGCCCGAAGCGGCATGACGGTACGTACACACATTCCCGGCCGAGCCGCAGGCGCATGGTCTCTTCCAGCCGTTTCGGCCGTGAACCATGCCGCACCGAGCCCGGGCCGGCCTCCCCAATGGCCATCCGCCCCCCTGGTGTGCCGTAGGAACGCCCCCTCCCCGAGGCCTTCCGGCACCCGCCCAGAGTCGCCCCGTTCGCACCGCTCCGTCAAGATTGCGTCGCGTCCTGTGGATAACTTCCGGCACGTACACATGTGCGGCCCCGTCCGCCGCGCCGGTCACCGCCGACGGGTCCGCCCCGTCGCACCCGGGCCCACCTGCCCCGTTCCTCCCGCTCGCCTCCTCGGACTCTGCCCAGGACCCGTGCGTCACCCGTAACGTGTGGCACGACCACGGACACGTGGCGACGACATGGCGCACCCGAAAGCGAGGCAGCACCCGATGCCCCCCTTCGAAGTCCCCGAGGGCGATCCCTTCGGTCCGCACAACCTGCCGTACGGCGTGTTCTCCCTTCCCGGCTCCGCCCACCGGACCGTCGGCGTCCGGCTCGGCGACCATGTGCTGGACGCGGGCGCGGCGGCCCACGCGCTCGGTTCCCCGTACGCCTCCCTGCTGGCGCGGCCGAACCTCAACCCGCTGCTGGCGGCGGGCCGCACGGCCTGGTCGGACGTCCGCCGGGCGCTGACGGCCTGGGTGACCGTGCCCTCCCACCGCGAGACCGTCGAGAAACTGTTCCACCCGCTGTCCTCGGTGACGCTGCACCTGCCCTTCGAAGTCGCGGACTACGTCGACTTCTACGCCTCCGAGAACCACGCCCGGAACGTCGGGCAGATCTTCCGGCCCGACGCGGAGGACTCCCTCACCCCCAACTGGAAGCACCTGCCGATCGGCTACCACGGCCGCTCCGGCACGGTCGTGGTCTCCGGCACGGACGTCGTACGCCCCTCGGGCCAGCGCAAGGCGCCCTCCGACGCCGCCCCGGTCTTCGGCCCGTCCGTCCGGCTGGACATCGAGGCCGAGGTCGGCTTCGTCGTCGGCGTGCCGTCCCGCATGGGCCGGCCGGTGGCGCTCGGCGACTTCCGCGAGCACGTCTTCGGCCTGTGCCTGCTGAACGACTGGTCCGCGCGGGACATCCAGGCCTGGGAGTACGTGCCGCTCGGCCCGTTCCTCGGCAAGTCCTTCGCTACCTCCGTCTCGGCGTGGATCACCCCGCTGGACGCCCTGGAGGAGGCTCTCGTGGCGCCTCCGGCCCGGACGCACCGGCTGCTGCCCTACCTGGACGACGGCGACGAGGAACCCGGCGGCTACGACCTGCGGATCAGCGTCGCCGTCAACGGTCACGTCGTCTCCGAGCCGCCCTTCTCCACCATGTACTGGACGGCCGCCCAGCAGCTGGCCCACATGACCGTCAACGGCGCCTCCCTGCGCACGGGCGACCTGTACGGCTCCGGCACGGTCAGCGGGCCGTCGGAGCGCCAGCGCGGCTCGCTGCTGGAGCTGACGTGGAACGGCCGCGACCCGCTGGAACTCCCCGACGGCAAGCGGACGTTCCTGGAGGACGGCGACGTGGTGACCCTCTCGGCCTGGGCGCCCGGCCCCGACGGCGTCCGCGTGGGACTGGGCGAGGTGACGGGGCGGGTGGTCCCGGCCTGACCCCCGTGCCCGGTCCGGGCGGCCCGGGCCGGCCCGCCCCCGGCCCTCCCATCCCTTCCGGCCCTGCCGGCCCTCCCACCCCCTTCCGGCCCTTCCGGCCTTTCCGTCTGCGTCCGGCTCCTGACGCACACCGCCCGGGCCCGTCATACTGGGCCACGGGCGGTGTGCCCGTACCCGCGCGGTGCACGGCACGTCGGCCGCGCCCGTCGCGGTCACGGGTGCGCACGGCAGCCGGATCCTCGGTGAGCACGGCGACCACGTCACCGGCGTGCACGGTGACCCGGTCGCCACCGCTCACGGTGTCCGGGTCGTCGGCGCGCACGGTGCCGACCGCACGGGTGCGCACCACAGCCGCAGCACCCGCGCGTACGGCGGCCGCCCTTCCCAGCACGACCCGTAGCCGCCCCTTTTCCGACCAGGAACCGGAGCCCGTGGCCATGACCGTCTGCCTGCTCCTGCTGAGCGTTGTCGCCGTGACGGCCGCCGTCCCCGTCCCCCGGGTGCTGACCCGGGCCTCGTGGCCGGAGCGGGAACCGGTGGTCGCGCTGTGGGTGTGGCAGTGCCTGGTCGCCACCGTCCTGCTGTGCTGCGTGACGGCTCTCGCGCGGGGCGCTGCCGCCGTGTTCGGCACGGTCCGCGCGCAGCTGTTCGCCCCGGCGCCGCCGGCCGTGACCGCCGCGTACGACCTGTCCACCGCACCGCCCTGGGCCGCCGCTCTGACCGTGCTGCTGGCCTGCGGCGCGGCCTGGACGACCGCGATGCTCGCGCGGGAGCTCGTCGAGGCGCGCAGGCGCCGCGCCCAGGCCCGCGCCCATCTGCGCGAGCGCGCCCCCGACCTGCCGGCCGGCCTGCCCGCCGCCAAGGGGCCCGTGCTGGTCCTGGAGGAGGAGTACCCGGACGCCTGGTGGATGCCCGGCAGCCCGCCCCAGCTGATCGTCACCACGGGCGCCCTGCACCGCCTGACCGGCCACCAGCTGGACGCCGTCCTCACCCACGAGCGCGGCCACGCCCGGGCCCGCCACGACTGGCTGCTGCACCTGTCCACCGCCCTGGCCACCGGCTTCCCCCGCGTCCCGCTGTTCGCCCACTTCTGCGACCAGACCCACCGCCTGGTCGAGCTGGCCGCCGACGACACCGCCTCCCGCCGCTGCGGCCACCTGACCACGGCCCTGGCCCTGATCGAGCTCAACCAGCACCGCGGCGTGCTGTCCTGCGCCTCCAGCCACCGGCTGCTGGGCGAGCGGGTCGACCGGCTCCTCGAACCGCCGCCGCGGCTCGGCCGCAGGCACCGCGCCCTGACGACCACCACGGCCGCGCTCGTCCCGCTGCTGCCCCTGCTGATCGCCTTCGCGCCGGGCCTGACGGCGCTGTCGTAGCCGCACCGGCCGGACGGCCGCCGGTGGCGGAGCCGCCCTTCGGCACCACGAACACCCAGGTCAGGCGTGGAACCGGTCACCCCCGGTGGCGCAACATTCCCGCTACACCACATGTCCCTATCGGATAGGCATGGTCCGATCCATGCCGACCGACCGCATCCGAGACCACGCCGGACAGGGCGCCGCGACCACCGTCGCCGCCCACCGCGCGCGGCGCCGGCTGCGCGCCGACCGGGCCCGGCAACTGGCCGACCTGCTCCGCCGGCAGCTGCTCACCGGTGACTTCGCCGAGGGCGTCCTGCCCACGAGTCGGCACTAGCGGCCGACTACCGCGCCAGCCACAACACCGTCCGCGAGGCACTCGACCTGCCGCGGGCCGAAGGGCTGGTGGAACGCCAGCCGGGCGTCGGTACCGTGGTCGTGGCCCACAAGTACCGAGCTCGGCCCTATATCCAGTCGTCGGGCTCCGGCTCCGCGTCCATCTCGGGCCAGTCGTCCGGCCCGTGCGTGTCCTGGCCGGGTGCCTGTCCCGGAGCCGGGCCGGCCGCCGGAGCCGCCCCGGGCGGTCCGCCCAGGGACGCGAGCACCTCCAGCACACCCTCCCCGTACGTCGCGCGCTTCTTCTCGCCGACCCCGCTGATGCCGCCCAGCTCGCTCACCGACGTGGGCCACGCCAGGGCGATCTCCCGCAGCGTCGCGTCGTGGAAGATGACGTACGCCGGAACGCCCTGCTCGCGAGCCTGTTCGGCCCGCCAGGCGCGCAGGGCCTCGAACGCCGGCAGCAGCCCCTCGGGCAGCTCGGCCACGGCCGTCCTGGCCTTGCGCTCGCTCCGCCCGGAGCCGGAGGACGAGGAGCCCGACCGGGAGGTCACCGGCTTCTTCGGCTCCTTGCGCAGCGGCACCTCCCGCTCCCGCCGCAGCACTGCCCCGCTGGCCTCGGTCAGCACCAGCGTGCCGTACTCGCCCTCCACCGCGAGCAGCCCCTGGGCCAGCAACTGCCGTATGACGCCTCGCCATTCGCCCTCGGTCAGGTCCTCGCCGATGCCGAAGACCGACAGCTGGTCGTGGTCGAACTGGATGACCTTGGCGGTGCGCTTGCCCAGCAGGATGTCGACGATCTGCACCGCGCCGAACTTCTGCCCTCGCTCCCGCTGCAGCCGTACCACCGTCGACAGCACCTTCTGCGCCGCGACCGTGCCGTCCCAGGTCTCCGGCGGGGTCAGGCATGTGTCGCAGTTGCCGCAGCCGGCCGGGTCCGGGTCCTGGCCGAAGTAGGCGAGGAGCTGGCTCCGGCGGCACTGGGCCGTCTCGCACAGCGCCAGCATCGAGTCGAGGTGGGCCTGGGCCCGCCGCCGGAAGGCCTCGTCGCCCTCGCCGGACTGGATCAGCTTGCGCTGCTGGATGACGTCGTTGAGCCCGTAGGCCATCCAGGCCGTCGAGGGCAGCCCGTCGCGACCGGCCCGGCCCGTCTCCTGGTAGTAGCCCTCGACCGACTTGGGCAGGTCGAGGTGGGCGACGAAACGCACGTCCGGCTTGTCGATGCCCATGCCGAAGGCGATGGTCGCCACCACGACCAGGCCGTCCTCCCGCAGGAAGCGGGACTGGTGGGCCGCGCGCGTCCCCGCGTCCAGGCCTGCGTGGTAGGGCACTGCCTCGATGCCGTTGCGGCTGAGGAACTCGGCGGTCTTCTCCACGGAGTTGCGCGACAGGCAGTAGACGATGCCCGCGTCGCCCGCGTGCTCCTCGCGCAGGAAGGCCAGCAGCTGCTTCTTCGGGTCGGCCTTGGGCACGATCCGGTACTGGATGTTGGGCCGGTCGAAGCTGGCCACGAAGTGGCGGGCCGCCGGCATGTTCAGCCGCTCGGTGATCTCCCGGTGCGTCGCACGGGTGGCGGTCGCCGTGAGCGCGACGCGCGGGACGTCCGGCCAGCGCTCGCCGAGCAGCGACAGCGCCAGGTAGTCGGGCCGGAAGTCGTGGCCCCACTGGGAGACACAGTGCGCCTCGTCGATCGCGAAGAGGGAGATCTTGCCGCGCGAGAGCAGATCGAGGGTGCTCTCCAGCCGCAACCGCTCCGGCGCCAGGTACAGCAGGTCAAGCTCGCCGGCGAGGAACTCGGCCTCCACCGTCCGGCGCTCGTCGAAGTCCTGCGTGGAGTTCATGAACCCGGCCCGCACGCCCGCGGCCCGCAGCGCGTCCACCTGGTCCTGCATCAGGGCGATCAGCGGCGAGACGACCACGCCCGTACCCGGCCTGACCAGGGACGGAATCTGGTAGCACAGGGACTTTCCGCCACCGGTCGGCATGAGCACGACGGCGTCGCCGCCGGCGATCACGTGCTCGATGACCGCTTCCTGCTCGCCGCGGAAGGCGCCGTAGCCGAAGACCCGGTGCAGCGCGGTCAGCGCCTCACTCGCGTCGGCACCGAGCGGCCCGGCCGGGCCACCGCCGACCCCGAGCAACCCGGCTGTGCCACCGTCGGCACCCGATCCCTCGCCAGTACCGGTCGCCGTGTCCCGTTCCGTCATCACACTCGTCCCGCCCGTCGCGCCCATCGTTGCGTCCCCCGTGCGTCGCGCCTCGACCACTGCGTCCACCATAGGCGCCCGCACCGACAGCCCCGGAGTTATCCACAGGTCCCGTCCGAGGAGACGGAGCGGTCCACACTCCCGTTCGACTCAGCGCAATGGACGGCCCGTCCGGCACACCCCCACCCGCCGGGCGAAGCTGCTCACGCGGCCCGGGTGAGGCCCGTGGCTCACGCCCCCGTCCGCCCCTCCCCCGGCGGGCGCCACCGCGCCCGTCTGACGAGCGCCCGCCCCGGGCGTCCCTGTCCGCAAGGAGCGACTCGACATGTCCCTCCGCGAGACACTCAACGCCGCCGGTGCCCTCGCCCTGATCACCACGCTCGCCCTCGCCGCCGCTCCCGCCCATGGCGCCGGACACGGCCACGGCGCGGAGGCCCGAGCTCGTCCAGACGTACGCCGCCACCCGCCACTACCAGCACGTGAAGCGCGCCATGGGAGACGGCTATCGGCCCGCCGGGCCGTGCACCGCCCTGCCCGGTCAGGGCGGCATGGGCTACCACTACGTCAAGCAGCGGCTGATCAACTCCACCGATCCGGTGAAGCCGGCCGCGATCGTCTACCACAAGGACAAGCACGGCAAGCTGCGTGCCGGGGCCGTGGAGTGGATCGTCCGGGGACGCCGACCAGAAGGTGGAGACGGACCGGGACCGTCCGGTGATGTTCGGCGACCGGCACTTCGACGGGCCGGAGGGGATCCCCGGTCTGCGCGTCGTCCACACGCCGCGCGCCTGGATCTTCAAGGACAACCCCAAGGGCGCCTTCCACCCCTGGAACCCCCGGGTGCAGTGCCCCTGACCGCCTGATCCGCACGCACACGCGAAGGGACCCGGCCTCCAAAGAAGACCGGGTCCCCTGCACGCCCCCATGCACGAGGGGCCTAGCGGACGAACACGCCCGCCTGTCCCGCTAGGTCCAGGAAGTACTGCGGCGCCACACCGAGCACCAGCGTGACCGCCACACCGACGCCGATCGCCGTCATCGTCAGCGGCGACGGCACCGCCACCGTCGGGCCCTCGGGCCGCGGCTCGCTGAAGAACATCAGCACGATGACGCGGATGTAGAAGAACGCCGCGATCGCCGACGAGATCACACCGATGACCACGAGCGGAGCCGCCCCGCCCTCCGCCGCCGCCTTGAACACGGCGAACTTGCCCGAGAAGCCGGACGTCAGCGGAATGCCCGCGAAGGCCAGCAGGAACACCGCGAACACGGCCGCCACCAGCGGCGAGCGGCGGCCGAGCCCCGCCCACTTGGACAGGTGCGTCGCCTCACCGCCCGCGTCGCGCACCAGTGTGACCACCGCGAAGGCGCCGATCGTCACGAACGAGTACGCGGCCAGGTAGAAGAGGACGGACGAGACGCCGTCGGGCGTGGTGGCGATGACACCCGCGAGGATGAACCCGGCGTGCGCGATCGACGAGTACGCCAGCAGCCGCTTGATGTCGGTCTGCGTGATCGCCACGATCGCACCGCCCAGCATGGTGACGATCGCCACGGCCCACATCACCGGCCGCCAGTCCCAGCGCAGGCCCGGCAGGACGACGTACAGCACCCGCAGCAGCGCGCCGAAGGCCGCCACCTTGGTCGCCGCCGCCATGAAGCCGGTGACCGGGGTGGGGGCGCCCTGGTAGACGTCCGGGGTCCACATGTGGAACGGCACCGCGCCCACCTTGAACAGCAGGCCCATGACCAGCAGCGCGGCGCCGACCAGCAGCAGCGCGTCGTTGCCCATGGTGTCGGCGAGCGCCGGGTTGACGTCCTGGACGGTGCCGTCGACGACCTGCGCGATCGTCGCGTACGACATCGAGCCCGCGTAGCCGTACAGCAGCGCGATGCCGAACAGGGTGAACGCGGAGGCGAACGCGCCGAGCAGGAAGTACTTGACCGCCGCCTCCTGCGACATCAGCCGCTTGCGGCGGGCCAGGGCGCACAGCAGGTACAGCGGGAGGGAGAAGACCTCCAGGGCGACGAACAGCGTCAGCAGGTCGTTGGCCGCCGGGAAGATCAGCATGCCGGCCACGGCGAACATCAGCAGCGGGAACACCTCGGTGGTGGTGAACCCGGCCTTGACCGCGGCCTTCTCGCTCTCGCTGCCCGGCACGGACGCGGCCTGCGCGGCGAAGGAGTCCACCCGGTTCCCGTGGACCACCGGGTCCAGGCGCCGCTCGGCGAAGGTGAACAGGCCGACCAGGGCCGCGAGCAGGATCGTGCCCTGCAGGAACAGGGCCGGTCCGTCGACGGCGATCGCGCCCATCGCCGCGATGCGCGCCTTGGTCGTGCCGTACCCGTCGGCCGCGAGGGCGACGACCGCGGCGAACGCGGCCGCCAGGGCGACGACGGAGACGAACATCTGGACGTAGTAGCGGGATTTGCGCGGCACGAACGCCTCGACCAGGATCCCGACGATCGCCGCTCCCACGACGATCAGGGTGGGCGCCAGCTGGCCGTACTCGAACTTCGGCGCGTCGATCTTGGTGATCGGGTCGGCCGCGGTTGTCCACAGGCTGTGGACGGCTGATGCGCTCACTTGGCCGCCTCCACCTCGGGCTGGGGGTCCTTCTTCTGAACGTCGGACATGGTCTGCTCCACCGCGGGGTTGACGATGTCCGTGACGGGCTTCGGGTAGACGCCCAGGAAGATCAGCAGCACGACCAGCGGGGCGACCACCACGAGTTCCCGCACCCTGAGATCCGGCATGGCGCTGACCTCGGGTTTCACCGGGCCCGTCATCGTCCGCTGATAGAGGACGAGGGTGTAGAGCGCGGCGAGGACGATGCCGAAGGTGGCGATGATGCCGATCACCGGGTAGCGCGTGAACGTGCCGACCAGGACGAGGAACTCACTGACGAACGGCGCCAGTCCCGGCAGGGAGAGCGTCGCGAGGCTGCCGATCAGGAACGTGCCGGCGAGCACCGGGGCGACCTTCTGCACCCCGCCGTAGTCGGCGATGAGCCGCGAGCCGCGCCGGGAGATCAGGAAGCCCGCGACCAGCATCAGCGCGGCCGTCGAGATGCCGTGGTTGATCATGTAGAGCGTCGCGCCGGACTGGCCCTGGCTGGTCATCGCGAAGATGCCCATGATGATGAAGCCGAAGTGGGAGATCGACGCGTACGCCACCAGCCGCTTGATGTCCCGCTGGCCGACCGCGAGCAGCGCCCCGTAGATGATGCTGATCAGGGCGAGGACGAGGATCACGGGCGTCGCCCACTTGCTGGCCTCCGGGAAGAGCTGGAGGCAGAAGCGGAGCATCGCGAAGGTGCCGACCTTGTCGACGACCGCCGTGATGAGGACCGCGACCGGGGCCGTCGACTCCTGCATCGCGTTGGGCAGCCACGTGTGCAGCGGCCACAGCGGCGCCTTCACCGCGAAGGCGAAGAAGAAGCCGAGGAACAGCCAGCGTTCGGTGCCGGTCGCCATGTCCAGCGTGCCGTTGGCCCGGGCCTCGGAGATCTCCTGGAGCGAGAAGTTCCCGGCGACCACGTACAGGCCGATCACCGCGGCCAGCATGATCAGGCCGCCGGCCAGGTTGTAGAGGAGGAACTTCACCGCCGCGTACGAGCGTTGCGTCGCCGCCGCCTTCTCGCCGTGCTCGTGGGCACGGTCCCCGAAGCCGCCGATGAGGAAGTACATCGGGATCAGCATGGCTTCGAAGAAGATGTAGAAGAGGAAGACGTCGGTGGCCTCGAAGGAGAGGATCACCATCGCCTCGACGGCCAGGATCAGCGCGAAGAAGCCCTGCGTCGGCCGCCACCGGCTGCTGCCGGTCTCCAATGGGTCGGCGTCGTGCCAGCCCGCGAGGATGATGAACGGGATGAGCAGGGCGGTCAGCGCGATGAGCGCCACGCCGATGCCGTCCACGCCCAGTTCGTAGCGGACGCCGAAGTCGGCGATCCAGGCGTGGGACTCGGTGAGCTGGTAGCGGTCGCCGCCCGGGTCGAAGCGGACCAGGACGACGATCGCCAGGACGAGCGTGGCGAGCGAGAAGAGCAGCGCCAGCCACTTGGCGGCGGTACGCTTCGCGGCCGGTACGGCAGCCGTGGCGATCGCCCCGATGGCCGGGAGCGCCGCTGTCGCTGTCAGCAGAGGAAAGGACATCGGTATCAGACCGCCCTCATCAGCAGGGTCGCGGCGACGATGACCGCGGCGCCGCCGAACATCGAGACCGCGTAGGAGCGGGCGAAGCCGTTCTGCAGCCTGCGCATCCGCCCGGAGAGGCCGCCGACCGAGGCCGCCGTGCCGTTGACGACGCCGTCAACCAGGGTGTGGTCGACGTAGACCAGGGACCGCGTGAGGTGCTCGCCGCCGCGGACCAGGACGACGTGGTTGAAGTCGTCCTGGAGCAGGTCGCGGCGGGCGGCCCGGGTGAGCAGCGAGCCGCGCGGGGCGACGGCCGGGACCGGGCGGCGGCCGTACTGCGCCCAGGCGAGGGCGACGCCGATGACCATCACGGCGACCGTGGACAGCGTGACCGTGAGGGCGCTGACCGGCGGGTTGCCGTGGTCGTGCCCGGTGATCGGCTCCAGCCAGTGCAGGAACCGGTCGCCGATGCTGAAGAACGCGCCGCCCGCCACCGACCCGACGGCCAGCACGATCATGGGGATCGTCATGACCTTGGGCGACTCGTGCGGGTGCGGCGGGGTGTACTCGCCGCGTGTCTCGGCCGCGGGCTCCACGTCCGGCTCGGCCGGGGACGGGGTCGGCGCGTGCCGCCAGCGCTCCTCGCCGAAGAAGGTCATCAGCATCACGCGCGTCATGTAGAACGCGGTGATGGCCGCGCCGAGCAGGGCGCACGCGCCGAGGATCCAGCCCTCGGTGCCGCCCTTGGCGAACGCCGCCTCGATGATCTTGTCCTTGGAGAAGAAGCCGGACAGGCCCGGGAAGCCGATGATCGCCAGGTAGCCGAGGCCGAAGGTGACGAACGTGACCGGCATGTACGTGCGCAGGCCGCCGTACCTGCGCATGTCGACCTCGTCGTTCATGCCGTGCATGACCGAGCCGGCGCCGAGGAACAGCCCGGCCTTGAAGAAGCCGTGCGTCACCAGGTGCATGATCGCGAAGACGTAGCCGATCGGGCCGAGCCCGGCGGCGAGGATCATGTAGCCGATCTGCGACATGGTCGAGCCGGCCAGTGCCTTCTTGATGTCGTCCTTCGCGCAACCGACGATCGCACCGAAGAGGAGCGTGACGGCACCGACGATGGTGACGACGAGCTGGGCGTCGGGGGCGCCGTTGAAGACGGCCCCGGAGCGGACGATCAGGTAGACGCCCGCGGTCACCATGGTCGCGGCGTGGATCAGGGCCGAGACCGGGGTCGGGCCCTCCATCGCGTCCCCGAGCCAGGACTGCAGCGGCACCTGGGCGGACTTGCCGCAGGCGGCGAGCAGCAGCATCAGGGCGATCGCCGTCAGCTTGTCCTCACCGGCGGCACCGGCGAGTCCGGCCTCCTCGTGGCTGCCGAGCACCGGCCCGAAGGCGAAGGTGCCGAACCACAGGAACATCAGCATGATCGCGATGGACAGGCCCATGTCGCCGACGCGGTTGACCAGGAAGGCCTTCTTCGCGGCCGTGGCGGCGCTGGGCTTGTGCTGCCAGAAGCCGATCAGCAGGTAGGAGGCGAGACCGACGCCCTCCCAGCCGACGTACAGCAGCAGGTAGTTGTCGGCGAGGACGAGGATCAGCATCGCCGCGAGGAACAGGTTCAGATAGCCGAAGAAGCGGCGGCGCCGCTCGTCGTGCTCCATGTACCCGACGGAGTACAGGTGGATCAGCGATCCGACGCCCGTGATCAGCAGGACGAACGTCATGGACAGCTGGTCGAGCTGGAAGGCGACGTCCGCCTGGAAGCCCTCGACGGGGATCCAGCTGAACAGGTGCTGGCTCATGACGCGCTGGTCGGCGTCCTGGGCCAGCATGTCGCTGAACAGCACCAGGCCGAGCACGAAGGAGACGGCCGCGAGCAGGGTGCCGAGCCAGTGGCCGACGGCGTCCAGCCGGCGTCCGCCGCACAGCAGGACCGCCGCTCCGAGCAGGGGCGCCGCGACCAGCAGCGCAATCAGGTTCTCCACGATTCTCCCGACCCCTTACAGCTTCATCAGGCTGGCGTCGTCGACCGAGGCCGAGTGGCGGGCACGGAACAGGGACACGATGATCGCGAGCCCCACCACGACCTCCGCGGCGGCGACGACCATCGTGAAGAAGGCGATGATCTGGCCGTCGAGGTTGCCGTGCATCCGGGAGAAGGCGACGAACGCGAGGTTGCAGGCGTTGAGCATCAGCTCGATGCACATGAACACCACGATCGCGTTGCGCCTGATCAGCACTCCGGTGGCGCCGATCGTGAACAGCAGGGCCGCGAGATAGAGGTAGTTGACCGGGTTCACTTCGATGCCTCCTCGGGCCGCTTGAACGTGGCCGGCTCGACGGCCTTGCGCTCCAGGCGCTCCTCGGCCCGCTGCTCCAGGGCCCGCAGGTCGTTGAGCGCTTCCTGCGACACGTCCCGGACCTGGCCCCGCTCGCGCAGCGTCTTGCTGACGGTGAGGTCGGAGGGGGTGCCGTCGGGCAGCAGGCCCGCGATGTCGACCGCGTTGTGCCGGGCGTAGACACCGGGCGCCGGCAGCGGCGGCAGGTAGGTGCCCTTGCGCACGCGCTCCTCGGCGAGTTCGCGCTGGGTCTTGGCGCGCTCGGTGCGCTCGCGGTGGGTGAGCACCATGGCGCCGACCGCGGCCGTGATGAGCAGGGCGCCGGTGATCTCGAACGCGAAGACGTACTTGGTGAAGATGAGGGCGGCGATGCCCTCCACGTTGCCGCCGGCGTTCGCCTGGCCGATGCCGTTGAACTCCCTCAGGGACGCGCTGCCGATCCCGGCGATCAGCAGGACGCCGAACCCGAGCCCGCACAGCAGGGCCAGCCAGCGCTGGCCCTTGATGGTCTCCTTCAGGGAGTCCGCCGCGGTGACGCCGACGAGCATCACCACGAACAGGAACAGCATCATGATCGCGCCGGTGTAGACGACGATCTGGACGACGCCCAGGAAGTAGGCGCCGTTGGCGAGGTAGAACACCGCCAGGATGATCATGGTCCCGGCGAGGCACAGCGCGCTGTGCACGGCCCGCCTCATCAGGATGGTGCACAGGGCGCCGATCACCGCGACGGTGCCGAGGACCCAGAACTGGACGGCCTCTCCGGTGGAGGTGGAGTAGGCGGCGAGCTGGGCGGTCATCGGCCGATCACCTTCTCCGACGCCGGCTCGCTCCCGCCGAAGGTCGAGTCGGCCTCCTGCACCACCTCGCCCTTGGAGTGGGCGACCTGGCGCTCGGTACCGGGGGCGGCTTCCGTCACCAGGCCCCGGTAGTAGTCCTGTTCGTCCGTGCCCGGGTAGATGGCGTGGGGCGTGTCGACCATGCCCTCCTCCAGGCCCGCGAGCAGCTGCTCCTTGGTGTAGATGAGGTTGGCGCGGCTGGAGTCGGCCAGCTCGAACTCGTTGGTCATCGTGAGCGCGCGGGTGGGGCACGCCTCGATGCACAGGCCGCACAGGATGCAGCGGGCGTAGTTGATCTGGTACACGCGCCCGTACCGCTCGCCCGGCGAGTAGCGCTCCTCGTCGGTGTTGTCCGCGCCCTCGACGTAGATCGCGTCGGCGGGACAGGCCCAGGCGCACAGCTCGCAGCCGACGCACTTCTCCAGGCCGTCCGGATGGCGGTTGAGCTGGTGCCGTCCGTGGAAGCGCGGGGCCGTGGTCTTCGGCTGCTCGGGGTACTGCTCGGTCAGCCGCTTCTTGAACATGGCCTTGAAGGTCACGCCGAAGCCGGCCACCGGGTTCATGAACCCGGGCTTGGTGTCCTTCGGTTCCTCGGCCTGCGAACGCTCGAGTTCCTCAGCCATCGGACGCCTCCTTTCCATCCGTAGATCCGCCCACAGATCCGTCACTGTGAGTATCTGGCCCACCACTGACAATCAGCTCCCGCTCACGGCGCGAGGGCCGTCGCGGAACCGGCGGAAGTTCCTGTCCCGGCAGGGGCGGTACGGGGAATCCGCCCGCCATCGGGTCGAAGGCGGCCGGGGCCTCGGCCGGCTGCTCGGCCTGCCTGGTCTTCTCGCGGAACATGTCGGCGACGAAGGAGAGCAGCAGCAGGGCGAGCACGGCACCGCCGACGTAGAGGGCGATGTCGGCGAAGTCGTAGCCCTCGTTGCGCAGGGCCCGGACGGTCGCGACGAGCATCAGCCACACCAGCGAGACCGGGATGAGGACCTTCCAGCCGAGCTTCATCAGCTGGTCGTAGCGGACGCGCGGGAGGGTGCCGCGGATCCAGATGAACATGAACAGCAGCAGCTGGACCTTGACGGTGAACCACAGCAGCGGCCACCAGCCGTGGTTGGCGCCCTCCCAGAAGGTGCTGACGGGCCAGGGGGCCCGCCAGCCGCCGAGGAAGAGCGTGGTGGCGACGGCCGAGACAGTCACCATGTTGACGTACTCGGCGAGCATGAACATCGCGAACTTGATCGACGAGTACTCGGTGTTGAAGCCGCCGACCAGGTCGCCCTCGGACTCCGGCATGTCGAAGGGGGCGCGGTTGGTCTCGCCGACCATGGTGACGATGTAGAGGATGAAGGAGACCGGCAGCAGCAGGATGTACCAGCGGTCGGTCTGCCCCTCCACGATCGTCGACGTCGACATCGACCCGGAGTAGAGGAACACGGAGGCGAAGGCGGCGCCCATCGCGATCTCGTAGGAGATCATCTGGGCGCAGGAGCGCAGGCCGCCCAGCAGCGGGTAGGTCGAACCGGAGCTCCAGCCCGCCAGGACGATGCCGTAGATGCCGACCGAGGCGACCGCGAGGATGTAGAGCATCGCGATCGGCAGGTCGGTGAGCTGCATCGTGGTGCGCTGGCCGAAGATCGAGATCTCGTTGCCGGCCGGGCCGAAGGGGATCACCGCGATCGCCATGAAGGCAGGGATGGCCGCGATGATCGGCGCGAGGACGTAGACCGCCTTGTCCGCGCGCTTGACGATCACGTCCTCCTTCAGCATCAGCTTGATGCCGTCGGCGAGCGACTGGAGCATGCCCCAGGGACCGTGCCGGTTGGGTCCGATGCGCAGCTGCATCCAGGCGACGACCTTGCGCTCCATGACGATGGAGACCAGCACGGTCACCATCAGGAAGGCGAAGCAGAACACCGCCTTGATGACGACCAGCCACCAGGGGTCGGTGCCGAACATCGAGAGGTCTTCAGCAGCGAGGTACGACGGGCTCATGCCTCCACCTCCTTGGGGGCCTCGGCGGCGAGCGTCGCCGGACCGATGCGGACGAGGGAGCCGGGCCGCGCCCCGGTGTCGGAGGCGACGCCGCCGCCGGTGGAGTTCAGCGGGAGCCACACCACCCGGTCGGGCATGTCGCTGATCTGCAGCGGCAGTGCGACGGCGCCCTCGGGGCCGGTGACCGCGAGGAGGTCGCCGTCCTTGACGCCCGCCTCGGCGGCGGTGGCGGCCGACACACGCGCGCGTGCGGCGTGCCGGGTGCCGGCGAGGGCCTCGTCGCCCTGCTGCAGGACGCCCTGGTCGAGCAGGAGCCGGTGCCCGGCGAGCACGGCCTCCCCGGCGGCCGGGCGGGGCAGCGCGGCCGCGGTCTCCTCGGGCTCGCCGGCCCGCGGTCCGTCCCAGGCGCCGAGCCGGTCGATCTCCGCGCGCACGGTGCGCAGATCCGGCAGTCCGAGGTGGACGTCCATGGCGTCGGCGAGCATCTGCAGCACGCGCGCGTCGGTGGGCGCGAGCGTGCGGGTCATCTGGTCGGGCTTGAGCGCCGCCTCGAAGAAGCGGACGCGGCCTTCCCAGTTGAGGAAGGTGCCGGCCTTCTCGGCGACCGCCGCGACGGGCAGGACCACGTCGGCCTTGCGGGTGATCTCGTTGGGCCGCAGCTCCAGCGAGACCAGGAAGCCCACCTCGTCGAGCGCGGCACGCGCGCGTGCCGGGTCGGGCAGGTCGGCGATCTCCACGCCCGCCACCAGCAGCGCCTGGAGTTCACCGGTCGCGGCGGCCTCCACGATCTGGCCGGTGTCGCGGCCGTAGCGGTGCGGGAGGCCGGCGACGCCCCAGACGGCCGCGACCTCGTCCCGCGCACGCGGGTCGGTGGCCGGGCGGCCGCCCGGCAGCAGCGACGGCAGCGCGCCCGCCTCGACGGCGCCGCGCTCTCCGGCGCGGCGCGGGATCCACACCAGCCGGGCTCCGGTCGCGGCGGCGGTACGGACGGCGGCCGTCAGGCCACCGGCCACCGCGGCCAGCCGCTCGCCGACCACGATCACCGCGCCCTCGGCGCGCAGCGCCTCGGCCGCGAGCGCACCGTCGTCCTCCAGGCCGGCCCCGCTCGCCAGCGCGTCCAGCCACTCGGTCTCGGTGCCGGGAGCCGCCGGCAGCAGCGTGCCGCCGGCCTTCTCCAGGCCCCGCGTGGTGTGCGTGGCGAGCGCGAAGGTCCGCTGCCCGTGCTTGCGCCAGGCCTTGCGCAGCCGCAGGAAGACGCCGGGCGCCTCCTCCTCCGCCTCGAACCCGACCAGCAGGACGGCCGGGGCCTTCTCCAGCGCGGTGTACGTGACGCCCGTGCCGTCGAGGTCCCGGCCGCGCCCGGCGATCTGCGCGGCGAGGAAGTCGGCTTCCTCGCCGCTGTGCACCCGCGCGCGGAAGTCGATGTCGTTGGTGTCGAGCGCCACGCGCGCGAACTTGCTGTACGCGTAGGCGTCCTCGACGGTGAGGCGCCCGCCGGTCAGCACGCCGGTGCGACCCCGCGAGGCCAGCAGCCCCTGGGCCGCGATCTGCAGCGCCTCGGGCCAGGAGGCCGGTTCGAGGTCGCCCTCGGCGTTGCGCACCAGGGGCGTCTGAAGCCGGTCGCGCTGCTGGGCGTACCGGAAGGCGAACCGCCCCTTGTCGCAGATCCACTCCTCGTTGACCTCGGGGTCGTTCGCCGCGAGCCGCCGCATGACCTTGCCGCGCCGGTGGTCGGTGCGCGTGGCGCAGCCGCCGGAGCAGTGCTCGCACACCGACGGGGAGGAGACCAGGTCGAAGGGGCGGGAGCGGAACCGGTACGCCGCCGAGGTCAGCGCTCCCACGGGGCAGATCTGGATGGTGTTGCCGGAGAAGTACGACTCGAACGGGTCGCCCTCGCCGGTGCCGACCTGCTGCAGCGCGCCCCGCTCGATCAACTCGATCATCGGGTCGCCCGCGACCTGGTTGGAGAACCGGGTGCAGCGGGCGCACAGCACGCACCGCTCGCGGTCGAGCAGCACCTGCGTGGAGATCGGGACGGGCTTCTCGTAGGTCCGCTTGCGGCCCTCGAAGCGGGACTCGGCGTCGCCGTGCGACATGGCCTGGTTCTGCAGCGGGCACTCGCCGCCCTTGTCGCAGACCGGGCAGTCCAGCGGGTGGTTGATGAGCAGGAGCTCCATCACACCCTTCTGGGCCTTCTCCGCGACCGGGGAGCTGAGGTGGGTCTTCACGACCATGCCGTCGGTGCAGGTGATGGTGCAGGAGGCCATCGGCTTGCGCTGGCCCTCGACCTCGACGATGCACTGGCGGCAGGCGCCGGCCGGGTCCAGGAGGGGGTGGTCGCAGAACCGGGGGATCTCGATGCCGAGCTGTTCGGCGGCCCGGATGACCAGGGTGCCCTTGGGCACGCTGATCTCGGCGCCGTCGATCGTCAGCGACACGAGGTCCTCCGGCGGGACCGCCGCCTCTCCCCCGCCGGAGGGAGAGCTGGTGGTCACGGTCATGCGTTCACCTCCGTGCGGTCGGCCCAGGCCGTCGACCTGGCCGGGTCGAAGGGGCAGCCCCGGCCCGTGATGTGCTGCTCGTACTCCTCGCGGAAGTACTTGAGCGAGGAGAAGATCGGCGAGGCGGCGCCGTCGCCGAGGGCGCAGAAGGACTTGCCGTTGATGTTGTCGGCGATGTCGTTCAGCTTGTCGAGGTCGGACATGCGTCCCTTGCCGGCCTCGATGTCGCGCAGCAGCTGCACGAGCCAGTACGTCCCCTCGCGGCAGGGCGTGCACTTGCCGCAGGACTCGTGGGCGTAGAACTCGGTCCAGCGGGTGACGGCGCGGACCACGCAGGTGGTCTCGTCGAAGCACTGGAGGGCTTTTGTGCCGAGCATGGAACCCGCGGCCCCCACTCCTTCGTAGTCAAGAGGGACGTCGAGGTGCTCGTCGGTGAACATCGGGGTCGAGGAGCCGCCGGGCGTCCAGAACTTGAGGCGGTGCCCCGGGCGCATCCCGCCGCTCATGTCGAGGAGCTGGCGGAGCGTGATCCCGAGCGGCGCCTCGTACTGACCGGGGCTGGCGACGTGGCCGGACAGGGAGTAGAGCGTGAAGCCGGGCGACTTCTCGCTCCCCATCGACCGGAACCACTCCTTGCCCCGGTTCATGATCGCGGGAACCGACGCGATCGACTCGACGTTGTTCACCACAGTCGGGCACGCGTAGAGGCCCGCGACGGCGGGGAAGGGGGGACGGAGCCGCGGTTGACCCCGGCGGCCTTCGAGCGAGTCCAGCAGTGCGGTCTCCTCACCGCAGATGTACGCGCCCGCGCCCGCGTGCACCGTGATGTCGAGATCGAGTCCGCTGTCCAGGATGTTCTCGCCGAGGAAGCCCGCCGCGTACGCCTCGCGTACGGCCGAGTGCAACCGCCGCAGCACGGGGACGACTTCACCCCGCAGATAGATGAAGGCGTGCGACGACCTGATGGCGTAGCACGCGATGATCATGCCCTCGATGAGGCTGTGCGGGTTCGCGAAGAGGAGCGGGATGTCCTTGCACGTCCCGGGCTCCGACTCGTCGGCGTTGACAACGAGATAGTGCGGCTTTCCATCGCCCTGCGGGATGAACTGCCACTTCATGCCCGTCGGGAACCCGGCGCCGCCGCGTCCGCGCAGACCGGAGTCCTTGACGTACGCGATCACGTCGTCCGGCGACATGGCGAGCGCCTTGCGCAGTCCCTCGTAGCCGTCGTGCCGCCGGTACACGTCCAGCGTCCAGGACCTGTCCTCGTCCCAGAAGGCCGACAGCACCGGTGCGAGCAGCTTCTCGGGGCTCATGTCTTTCAGCTCGGGTGCCAAGGTCATCACTCCCCCTCCTCGGCTGCGGGCCCGGCCGGGTGGGCCGGGTCGGAGGCCGACGTGTCCTGCGGCGCGTCGTGCGAGCTCAAGTGCTCCGTCGGTGACGGGTCGTGCGGTGCGCCGGTGCGGGCGGCCTCACCGCGCGGGTGCACCACGCGCGCGGGGGACGCCTCCCCCTTGGCGAGCTTCAGGCCGATCAGGGAAGCCGGTCCCGCGCTTCCCCCGGACTCCACGGCGCCGTCCCGCTCGTCGGGGAAGCCGGCCAGGATCCGGGCGGTGTCCTTGAAGGTGCACAGCGGCGCCCCGCGCGTGGGCGTGACCGGGCGTCCGGCCCGCAGGTCGTCGACGAGGCGCTTGGCGCTGGTGGGGGTCTGGTTGTCGAAGAACTCCCAGTTGACCATCACGACCGGCGCGAAGTCGCAGGCCGCGTTGCACTCGATGTGCTCCAGCGTGACCTTGCCGTCGTCGGTGGTCTCGCCGTTGCCGACGCCAAGGTGCTCCTGGAGCTCCTCGAAGATCGCGTCCCCGCCCATGACGGCGCACAGGGTGTTGGTGCACACCCCGACCTGATAGTCACCGCTCGGCTTGCGCCGGTACATGGTGTAGAAGGTCGCGACGGCGGTGACCTCGGCCGTGGTCAGGCCGAGCACGTCCGCGCAGAAGCGCATGCCGGTGCGCGTGACGTGACCCTCCTCCGACTGCACCAGGTGCAGCAGCGGCAGGAGGGCGGAGCGGGAGTCCGGGTAGCGGGCGATGATCTCGCGCGCGTCGGTCTCCAGCCGGGCCCGGACGTCGTCCGGGTAGGCGGGTGCGGGCAGTTCGGGCATGCCCAGGCTGACGCCCCGCTCGGAAGACGATGTGGTCACCGGTCGACGCCTCCCATCACGGGGTCGATGGACGCGACGGCGACGATGACGTCGGCGACCTGGCCGCCCTCGCACATCGCCGCCATCGCCTGCAGGTTGGTGAAGGACGGGTCGCGGAAGTGGACCCGGTAGGGGCGGGTGCCGCCGTCGGACACGACATGCACCCCGAGCTCGCCCTTGGGCGACTCGACCGACGCGTAGGCCTGTCCCGGCGGGACGCGGAAGCCCTCGGTGACCAGCTTGAAGTGGTGGATCAGGGCCTCCATGGAGGTGCCCATGATCTTCTTGATGTGGTCGAGGGAGTTGCCGAGCCCGTCGGGGCCCAGGGCGAGCTGGGCGGGCCAGGCGATCTTCTTGTCGGCGACCATGACCGGTCCGGGCTGGAGCCGGTCCAGGCACTGCTCGATGATCCGCAGTGACTGGCGCATCTCCTCCAGGCGGATCAGGAAGCGGCCGTAGGAGTCGCAGGTGTCGGCGGTCGGGACGTCGAAGTCGTACGTCTCGTAGCCGCAGTACGGCTGGGCCTTGCGCAGGTCGTGCGGCAGGCCGGTGGAGCGCAGGATCGGGCCCGTGGCGCCGAGGGCCATGCAGCCGGCCAGGTCGAGGTAGCCGATGTCCTGCATGCGGGCCTTGAAGATGGGGTTCCCGGTGGCGAGCTTGTCGTACTCCGGGAGGTTCTTCTTCATCTTCTTCACGAACTCGCGGATCTGGTCCACGGCACCGGGCGGCAGGTCCTGGGCGAGTCCGCCGGGGCGGATGTACGCGTGGTTCATCCGCAGGCCGGTGATCAGCTCGTAGATGTCGAGAATGAGTTCACGATCACGGAAGCCGTAGATCATGATCGTGGTGGCGCCGAGTTCCATGCCGCCGGTGGCGATGCACACCAGGTGCGAGGACAACCGGTTCAGCTCCATCAGGAGCACGCGGATGACCGAGGCGCGGTCCGGGATCTGGTCCTCGATGCCGAGGAGCTTCTCGACGCCGAGACAGTACGCCGTCTCGTTGAAGAACGGCGTCAGGTAGTCCATGCGCGTCACGAACGTGGTGCCCTGCGTCCACGTCCGGTACTCGAGGTTCTTCTCGATGCCGGTGTGGAGGTAGCCGATGCCGCAGCGGGCCTCGGTGACGGTCTCGCCCTCGATCTCCAGGATCAGGCGGAGCACGCCGTGCGTGGACGGGTGCTGCGGGCCCATGTTGACGACGATGCGCTCGTCGTCGGCGCGGGCCGCGGACTGGACGACCTCGTCCCAGTCGCCGCCGGTGACCGTGTAGACGGTGCCTTCGGTGGTCTCCCGAGGGGAGGCGTGCGAAGTGCTCATGAGTACGACCTCCGCTGGTCCGGAGCCGGGATCTGGGCGCCCTTGTACTCGACGGGGATGCCGCCGAGGGGGTAGTCCTTGCGCTGCGGATGGCCCTGCCAGTCGTCCGGCATCATGATCCGCGTCAGGGCGGGGTGGCCGTCGAAGACGATGCCGAAGAAGTCGTACGTCTCGCGCTCGTGCCAGTCGTTGGTCGGATACACCGAGAACAGCGACGGGATGTGCGGGTCGCTGTCGGGGCAGCTGACCTCCAGGCGGATCACCCGGTTGTGGGTGATCGAGCGCAGGTGGTAGACGGCGTGCAGCTCGCGGCCCTTGTCGTTCGGGTAGTGCACGCCGCTGACGCCGGTGCACAGCTCGAAGCGCAGGGCCGGGTCGTCGCGCAGGGTGCGGGCGACCCGGACCAGGTGCTCGCGCTCGATGTGGAAGGTCAGCTCGTCGCGGTCGACGACCGTCCGCTCGATGGCGTTCTCCGGAAGCAGGCCCTGTTCCTCCAGGGCCCCCTCCAGCTCGTCGGCGACCTCGTCGAACCAGCCGCCGTAGGGGCGGGTCGCCGGTCCCGGGAGCCGGACCGAGCGGACCAGGCCGCCGTAGCCGGAGGTGTCGCCGCCGTTGCTCGCGCCGAACATGCCGCGCTGGACGCGGATCTCCTCGCCGCCCTGGCCGCGCTGGCCCGGGAGGTTCGACGCGCTGAGGTCCTTCTCGGGGTTGGCGCCACCGGCGCCGTTCGCGTCGCTCATCGCAGCAGCCCCTTCATCTCGATCGTGGGCAGGGCCTTGAGCGCCGCCTCCTCCGCCTCGCGGGCCGCCTCCTCGGCGTTCACGCCGAGCTTGGAGGACTGGATCTTCTGGTGGAGCTTGAGGATGGCGTCCATCAGCATCTCCGGCCGTGGCGGGCAGCCGGGGAGGTAGATGTCGACCGGCACGATGTGGTCGACGCCCTGGACGATCGCGTAGTTGTTGAACATGCCGCCGGAGGAGGCGCAGACCCCCATGGAGATCACCCACTTGGGGTTCGGCATCTGGTCGTAGACCTGCCGGAGCACCGGCGCCATCTTCTGGCTGACCCGGCCGGCGACGATCATCAGGTCCGCCTGGCGGGGCGAGCCCCGGAAGACCTCCATGCCGAAGCGCGCCAGGTCGTAGCGGCCGGCACCGGTGGTCATCATCTCGATGGCGCAACAGGCGAGGCCGAACGTGGCGGGGAAGACGGACGACTTGCGCACCCAGCCCGCGGCCTGCTCGACGGTGGTCAGCAGGAAGCCGCTCGGCAGCTTTTCTTCGAGTCCCATGACTTGTGGCCCCTCAGTCCCATTCCAGGCCGCCGCGCCGCCATACGTACGCGTACGCGACGAAGACGGTGAGCACGAAGAGCAGCATCTCCACGAGCCCGAAGATCCCCAGGGCGTCGAAGGTGACGGCCCAGGGGTACAGGAAGACGATCTCGATATCGAAAATGATGAAGAGCATCGCCGTCAGGTAGTACTTGATCGGGAAGCGCCCGCCGCCGGCCGGCGTGGGGGTCGGCTCGATACCGCACTCGTAGGCCTCGAGCTTGGCCCGGTTGTACCGCTTGGGCCCGATCAACGTGGCCATGACCACGGAGAAGATCGCAAAGCCTGCCCCGAGGGCTCCCAGTACGAGGATGGGCGCATAAGCGTTCACCGCTCCTCGCTCCTCTCAGTCGGCACTGACTGCTGGCGGTTGGCGTTGAGCTCACGTCCGCCCCACCAGTCCCGCGAACCCCGCCCGCCCCGGCGAAGATCGGGAACATGTGAAGCAGGTCACAAGCCCAACCGCGTGCATCTTATGCCCGACGCTCTGTGATCTGCGACACGGGGTATTGCACAAGCTTTGTGATCTCCACCACCTGACGATCGATCATGAAGTCGGATGAGCGGTGATCTTCACACGCGAAGCGTCCGAGTGATCACCAGAGGTGACATTTTGGCTCGTCAGCGCAGCTCGGAGGGTGCGTCTCAATATCAAGAGAGTTCGCGTGCATGCAAATTGGCGGTGGCCTCGATCTCTTGATAGTGGCGCGTTCACACCTCCGGGGGCGCGCGGGGCGGGGTGTGGACGCGTGCACGCGTTCACGATCTCCGTCCGGTCGTGATCCGGCCGTGATCCACGCACCGGGACGCCGCCGCCGGGGCAACCGTTCCGTGACCTCCGCCACATTGATGAGAGGCTCATGAGAACGGGGCTTGGCCAATCAAGCCAACCAGTGGTAGGCGCGGGGCAATTCGGGCGTATTGATCAAACGCCGTGATCACAGGCCGGTTACATCGCGCCCGCAATGTCCGTTATGGCGTCAATAAAGAGCCTCGTTCAGGGGTTTTGGGCCCTCGGTTGAACAACTGTGGCGCAGGACACGTTTCTTGAAGATATGAAGGAGCCCCTGGTACCGGTTGTTCCCATGTCCCACACCGCTCACATACGCAGCCACCGGAAGCCCCGCCGCAGCGCGACCTCTTCGATCGCCATGCGTGCCGGAGTCGCCGGTGGCGTTCTCAGCATGGCGGCGGCGGGTGCGTCGGCCTCGGCGAACGCCGCCGAGCCGGTGACGCAGACCATCGAACTGCCCACCCTGACGGCCGACATGTCCGCCGCGGTCGCCCAGTCGGCGGCCGCCACGCAGCAGGCCGCCGCGAACTACGAGCTGCGCGCAGAGCGTGACGCCGCCGCCGCCAAGGCCGCCGCGGAGGCCAAGAAGGACCTCGCCGAGGCGAAGGAGAAGGCCGAGGCCAAGAAGAAGGCCGCCGAGGCCGCCCGCAAGGCCGCCGCCGAGCGTGCCGAGCGCAGCGCCGAGCGCGCCACGCTCGCCACGACCGCGTCCGCGTCCGCCTCCACCTCCACGTCGGTCTCGGCGCCCGCCAGCGGCAGCGTCGCCACCGTCATCGCCTTCCTCAAGGCGCAGGTGGGCGACGCCTACGTCATGGGTGCGACCGGTCCCAACGCCTGGGACTGCTCCTCGCTGGTGCAGGCGGCGTACAAGCAGGTGGGTGTGGACCTGCCGCGCGTCTCGCAGGACCAGTCGATGGCGGGCACGGACGTCCCGCTGTCCAGCATCCAGGTCGGCGACATCCTGTACTGGGGCGGCAAGGGCTCCGCGTACCACGTGGGTGTCTACATCGGGAACGGCCAGTACCTGGACGCGGCCAACCCGTCCAAGGGCGTCGTCATCCAGGACCTGTCGGGCTACCCGGCGTCGGGCGCGGTGCGCGTCCTCTGACCCCAAGCACCCCAAGCACCCCGAACGACCGGAGGGCCGCTGCCGTACGCCGGCAACGGCCCTCCCGTGCTGCCCGGAGCGCGCCTCACCCGCCCCGCAGGCCCACGAGGCCCTCCAGGGCCCCTCTGGGCGCCTCGACGGTGCCGAGTGCGCCCGGGGCGCCCGGAGCCGGTGGCGCGGCTCGTCCACCCGCCTCAGAGGCTCCGGCCCCGGCGGTCGGCACGGCGCCCGGACGCTATGACACCCGGCGCCCGGATTGTCCGCATCCGGCGGCGCGTTGACGACGTGTCGCGCCGCCGGCGGTGCGGTCCCGGGCGGATGGCCTGCCGCCGCTCGGCCACCGGGCCGTTCAGGCCTTCGGCGCGACCTTGCTCAGTCCGTTGATGATCCGGTCCATCGCGTCGCCGCCCGTCGGGTCGGTGAGGTTCGCGAGGAGCTTCAGCGTGAACCTCATCAGCAGCGGGTGCGTGAGACCGCGCTGGGCGGCGATCTGCATGACCTTCGGGTTGCCGATGAGCTTCACGAAGGCCCGGCCGAGGGTGTAGTAGCCGCCGTAGGTGTCCTTCAGGACGCGCGGGTAGCGCTGGAGGGCCATCTCCCGGCCGGCCGGGGTCGAGCGCGCGTGGGCCTGGACGATGACGTCGGCGGCGATCTGGCCGGACTCCATGGCGTAGGCGATGCCCTCGCCGTTGAACGGGTTCACCAGGCCGCCGGCGTCGCCGACCAGCAGCAGGCCCTTGGTGTAGTGCGGCTGGCGGTTGAAGGCCATCGGGAGCGCGGCGCCGCGGATGGGCCCGGTCATGTTGTCGGGGGTGTAGCCCCAGTCCTCCGGCATGGACGCGCACCACGCCTTCAGGACCTCGCGCCAGTCCAGCTCCTTGAAGGACTCGGAGGTGTTGAGCACGCCCAGGCCGACGTTGGAGGTGCCGTCGCCCATGCCGAAGATCCAGCCGTAGCCGGGCAGCAGGCGGTCCTGGGCACCGCGGCGGTCCCACAGTTCGAGCCAGGACTCCAGGTAGTCGTCCTCGTGGCGAGGGCTGGTGAAGTACGTCCGGACCGCCACGCCCATCGGGCGGTCCTCGCGGCGGTGCAGGCCCATCGCGAGGGAGAGCCGGGTGGAGTTGCCGTCGGCGGCGACGACCAGCGGCGCGTGGAAGGTGACCTCGCGCTTCTCCTCGCCGAGCTTGGCGTGCACCCCGGTGATGCGGCCCGTGCGGTCGTCGACGATCGGCGCGCCCACGTTGCACTTCTCGAACAGCCGGGCACCGGCCTTCTGGGCCTGCCGGGCGAGCTGCTCGTCGAAGTCGTCGCGCTTGCGGACCAGGCCGTAGTCGGGGAAGGAGGCGAGATCCGGCCAGTCGAGCTGGAGGCGGACTCCCCCGCCGATGATCCGCAGCCCCTTGTTGCGCAGCCAGCCGGCCTCTTCCGAGATGTCGACGCCCATCGCCACGAGCTGCTTGACGGCGCGCGGGGTGAGTCCGTCACCGCAGACCTTCTCACGCGGGAACTCGGTCTTCTCCAGCAGCAGTACGTCGAGTCCGGCCTTGGCGAGGTGGTACGCGGTCGTGGAGCCGGCTGGCCCCGCGCCGACGACGATGACATCGGCGGTGTTTTCGGAGAGGGGCTCGGTCACGGCGGGATCTCCCCAAGGTTCGAAGTCTGCGTGCCGACCGGCACAGGACACGGGCAGTCTATTCAGCGCTCTTGATCACCCGGTCGAAGGGCCGCCCCCTACGCGACACGGTCGGTGACTCTCCGTGTTCGAGTGTCACAGAAAGACACCTGTCGCTTCCGGCCGCCGCGGAGCCGGAGTTACCCTTCCCGTACCGCTGGGGGTGACAACTGTGCACATGTCCCGCGAAACACCCGAGGTGCGGGTTCCGCGCCTGGTCGGCCTGATGGCCGTGGACGCACGCGAGACGGCCCGGGCCCAGGGGCTGTCCCTCAACGCGCCGGACCGGCCCGACTTCCACCTCGCCGTCGTCGACTACGTCGTACGCCAGTACCCGCAGCCCGGCGCCGCGGGAGTCGATGGTCTACGTGTGGTTCGGCTTCGGGCCGGGCGAGGGCGGCGGGGGCGTGCGCGAGCCGCGCGTCCCGGAACCGCCCCGGGGCGGACTGCGACAGGAACTGGACGAGCCGGGCGACCCGCACATGGTGCTCAGCGACCGCTAGGGCCCGGCCGCCGGGGCGGCTCGACGGGCTCAGCTCTCCTTGAAGCCCCGGTGCAGGGCGACGATCCCGCCGCTCAGGTTGCGCCAGGCCACCCGCGACCAGCCGGCCCCGCCCAGCCGCCCGGCCAGGGCGGCCTGGTCGGGCCACGCGCGGATGGACTCGGCGAGGTAGACGTACGCGTCGGGGCTGGAGGACACGGCCCGGGCCACCGGCGGCAGGGCGCGCATCAGGTACTCGGTGTAGACCGTGCGGAACGGCGCCCAGGTGGGGTGCGAGAACTCGCAGATGACGATCCGCCCGCCGGGCCGGGTCACCCGGTGCATCTCGCGCAGCGCCGCGTCCGTGTCCTGCACGTTGCGCAGGCCGAAGGAGATGGTGACGGCGTCGAAGCTGTCGTCCTTGAACGGCAGCCGCGTCGCGTCCCCGGCGGTGTACGGCAGCCAGGGCTGCCGCTGCTTGCCGACCCGGAGCATGCCCTGGGAGAAGTCGCAGGGGACGACGTAGGCGCCGGTGCGGGCGAAGGGCAGCGAGGAGGTGCCGGTGCCGGCCGCCAGGTCCAGGATCTTCTGCGCCGGGCGCGCGTCGACCGCCCTGGCGACCTCCTTGCGCCATCGCCGGTCCTGGCCGAGGGACAGCACGTCGTTGGTCAGGTCGTACCGTTCCGCCACGTCGTCGAACATCGAGGCGACTTCGTGCGGCTGCTTGTCCAGGGATGCGCGGGTCACGGGCCCATTCTTACAGTACAACCTCCGGGCAGGAGCCGGGGTGCGCGCCGTGCCGCCACGTCCTCCACCCAGCCGCACGGCACCCCCGTGAGACGTTTGCGGCCGGGAAACGTACTGAGCCTTGACCCCTGAGGTCCCACGAAGACGGGAGCGCACGCCATGAGGAGTTCGCGGAGGACGGCCGCCGGTCTCGGCTGTCTGATCGCCCTCGCCCTCGCCGCCGTGGGCTGTTCGGGCCAGGACGGCCCGGCCCGCGCTGCCGGTTCGGCGACGGCCGCCGCCGGCACCTCGTACGCCCCGTACGTCAGCGCCACCGAGGCCGCCGCCACCGACACGGCCGGCTCCCCCACGACGTACAACCTGGCCTTCGTCATCGCCGAGGGCAGCGACTGCACGCCGCGCTGGAACGGCACCCACGCCCTCGGTGACACGGCGGTCACCTCCCGCATCGCGGCGCTCAAGGAGGACGGCGGCCGGGTCCGGGTCTCCTTCGGCGGCGCCTCCGGGAAGGAACTCGCGGCGAACTGCGACAGCGTCTCCGCGCTGGCCGCGGCCTACGGCGAGGCCCTGGACGCGGCCGGCACCACCCTGGCCGACTTCGACGTCGAGGGCGACGACCTGTCCGACTCCGCCTCCGTCGCGCTGCGTTCGCGGGCGATCGCGCGGCTGCAGGAGGAACGGGACGGCCTGGAGGTCTCGTTCACACTGCCGGTGATGCCGTCGGGCCTGGACGAGGACGGCCTGGCGCTGCTCGCCTCGGCCAACGACCACGGTGTGCGGGTCTCCACGGTCAACCTGATGACGATGAACTACGGCTCGTCCTACGACGGCGACATGGGCGGATACGCGCTCACCGCCGCCGAGGCCGCGCACACGCAGCTGAGGAAGGTCTTCGGCACGTCGGACGCCGAAGCCTGGCAGGGCATGGCGCTCACGTCGATGATCGGCGTCAACGACGTCGCGGGCGAGACCTTCACGCTCGCCGACGCGGCCGAGGTCCGCGCCTTCGCCGAGGAGAGGAACATCGCCTGGGTGTCGATGTGGTCGACGGCCCGGGACCGGCAGTGCGCGACCGGCCGACGGAGCGGCGGAGCGGCGACCGACTGCAGTGGGGTGGCGCAGGGTCCGGGGGCGTTCGGCGAGGCCTTCGCGGGCTGAGCCGCCGGCTTCAGCGGGCCCGGTACACCAGCCGTCCGGCCAGCACGGTCGCCACGCAGGTGGCCGCGCCGCGCTCGCGCAGGGCCGTCTCGTCGGGTACGTCGAACACGGCCAGGTCGGCCCGGCCGCCGATGGTGAGCGGGCCGTGGACCGTGCCCAGCAGGTCGTGGCCCTCGGCGAACGGGTCGAGGTCGGGCCGCTCGCCGAGCAGGGGGCCGGGGGCGTTCGTGATGCCGACGACGGTGAGGCCGGACCGGGCGACGGCCATGGCCACCAGCGGGTCGCGGAAACGGGCACCGGGCGAGGCGACCGCCGTGGTGCCGTAGCGCAGCATCCGCTGCACGCCGCGCCGTACGCTGCCCGCCCAGCGGGTCTCGCCGAGCTCGCCGAGCGCGGCCAGCCGCTCGCCCCACAAGGGCTGTTCGCCCAGTTCAGCGGCCTCACGCGGGTCGGGGTGGTAGCACTGGCGCAGCAGCCACAGCGCGTGCCACTGGCGCAGGCCCGGCGTGAGCACACCCGGCCAGCGCCGTACACGCGCGCCGGGCGTCTCGTCGGCGACGTCCTCGTACGGTCCGACGGCCGTGATCCGGTCGCCGTCGACCGCGACCGCGCCGTCCGTGACGGGGTCCGCGCCCGCGGGCAGGACCAGCGGGGCGGCGTGGATCGTCAGCACGGTCGGATCAGTTGGACGCCAGCAGCTTCAGCTCGGGGTGAGCCGTGCCGCCCTCGATGGCCGTGGAGGAGATGTGCGAGACCACGCGGTCGTCGACGGGGTCGTTCGCCGGGTCGTCGTGCACGACGAGGTGCTCGTAGGTGGTGGAGCGCTGGGCGGGGACCCGGCCCGCCTTGCGGATGAGGTCGATGATCTCCATCCGGTTCGACCGGTGCTTGGCGCCGGCCGACGACACCACGTTCTCCTCCAGCATGATCGAGCCGAGGTCGTCGGCGCCGTAGTGCAGGGAGAGCTGGCCGACCTCCTTGCCTGTGGTGAGCCACGAGCCCTGGATGTGGGCGATGTTGTCCATGAACAGCCGGGCGATGGCGATCATCCGCAGGTACTCGAAGAGCGTCGCCTGCGTGCGGCCCTTCAGGTGGTTGTTCTCGGGCTGGTAGGTGTACGGGATGAAGGCCCGGAAGCCGCCCGTGCGGTCCTGGACGTCGCGGATCATGCGCAGGTGCTCGATGCGCTCGGCGTTGGTCTCGCCGGTGCCCATGAGCATGGTGGAGGTGGATTCCACGCCCAGGTTGTGCGCGATCTCCATGATCTCCAGCCAGCGTTCGCCGGACTCCTTCAGCGGGGCGATGGCCTTGCGGGGCCGCTCGGGCAGCAGCTCGGCGCCGGCACCGGCGAAGGAGTCGAGGCCGGCGGCGTGGATGCGCTGGATGGCCTCCTCCACGCTGACCTTGGAGATCCGGGCCATGTGCTCGACCTCGGACGCGCCGAGGGAGTGGATCACCAGCTGCGGGAAGGCTTCCTTGATCGCCTTGAAGTGCTTCTCGTAGTACTCGACGCCGTAGTCCGGGTGGTGCCCGCCCTGGAACATGATCTGGGTGCCGCCCAGCTCGACCGTCTCGGCGCAGCGGCGCAGGATGTCGTCGAGATCGCGCGTCCAGCCCTTGGCGGTGTCCTTCGGGGCGGCGTAGAAGGCGCAGAAGCGGCAGGCCGTGACGCAGACGTTCGTGTAGTTGATGTTGCGCTCGATGATGTACGTCGCGATGTGCTCGGTCCCCGCGTACCGGCGGCGCCGCACGGCGTCGGCGGCGGCCCCCAGCGCGTGCAGCGGGGCGTCCCGGTACAGCGCGAGCGCCTCGTCCGGGGTGATCCGCCCACCGGCGGCAGCACGGTCGAGGATGGGCTGAAGGTCGGCCTTCTCGGTCACCGGGCGTCCCTTTCGTAAGGGTTGTGGACGGACCCGCCCAGCGTACGCCAGAGGGCTGAAGGGCCGGACGCCAGCCTGCGCCGGGGGGGCGGGCCCGGGCCGTCCGGAACGGGGGCGGGGCGCGCCGCGTGGAAGACCTCTCTGCTGCTCGTCGTGGCCGACGCCGGTGCGCAGCGGGCACCGCTGGGCGAGCGGCCCGTGCCGTTCTGGGTGTTCGCGGCCGTCGCCGTGCTCGGCGCCGTGGTCACCGTCTTACGGCTGCGCCGCATGGGCGGCGCGCATCGGCGCCGGCCGCTGCCCGGTTGGACCCGGTTGCTCGGTGCGCTGCTCGCCGCGTACGGCCTGTACATGGTGTGCCGGGTCGCCGACGGCGTCGGCGGATGACCGGCGCCCGCGCGGCGCCGGCCGGGTCAGGCCGTGTACGCGCCGATCAGGAGGCCCAGGAGGGCGCCCGTGATCAGAAACGGGCCGAAGGGGATGGCCGTCTTGCGGGTGGCGCGGCGGGTGACGACCAGCGCGAGGCCGTAGAGGGCGCCAAGGAGGAAGCCGGCGAAGGTGCCGAGCATCACCGTGGACCAGCCGTACCAGCCGAGGACGGCGCCCGCGCCGAGGGCGAGTTTGACGTCGCCGAAGCCCATGCCCGCCGGGTTGACGAGGAAGAGGACGAAGTAGCCGCCGCCGAGGGCCAGGGAGCCGAGGAGGGCGGTGGTCCACTGCCCCGCGTGTTCGGGGACGAGCGCGGTGAGGCCGAGCAGGGCCAGGGCGGCCGCCGCGAAGGGGAGGGTGAGCGGGTCGGGCAGGCGCCGGACCCGGAAGTCGACCACGGTGAGCAGGACACCGACCGGGGCGAGCAGCAGCCAGACGGCGATCTCGGGGCGGGTGCCGGTCGCGGCGGCGAGGGCGGCGCAGAGGGCCGCCGTCGTCAGGGCCAGGGGGGTCGTGCGCGGACCGTACCCGGGCTCCTCGCAGTCCCTGCAGGAGGCCGGGCCCAGCCAGCCCCTGACCGGGTGCCCGCCGGGGCACTGATGCCGCCACGGCTCCCCCGAGGGCGCCGAGAACCGGTAGGCCGCGCGCGGCAGCAACGCTCCCGCCGCCGCGCCCCACAGCGCGGCGGCCAGGACCAGCAGCCCGGTGCTCATCCCACCGCCGCGATCGCGTCACGCCACGTCGGCAGCAGCTCGTCGAGCAGTGCCTCCGTGCGCGGCGGCAGCCCGCGGGCCCCGCTGCGGCGGACGAGGTCGGTGGCGAGGGCCGTCAGCCGGTCCGCCTCGCCGGTGGCGTGGGTCGCGCGCAGCAGCTCGTGCCACAGCCGCTCGTCCTCCGGGGCGGTGCGCAGCGCCGCGTTCAGGGCCTCGATGGCCTTCTCCGCACGGCCCTTCTCCATGTGGAACGCGCACAGCGCGAGCCCCGTGTCCGCGACCAGCAGCGGCAGTTGCGCGTCGACGATCTCGTGGGTGAGCCACTGGTAGCGGCCCTCGGGCCGGTCGGCGAGCAGCGGCCCGCGCACCAGCACGAGCGCGTCGGTGAGCAGCCGCCCGCGCACGGCCCGGCTGCCGACGCCCTTGCCCTGTGTGGCCTCGTAGTACAGCGACCGCAGCACGTCCAGGTCGGAGACGACGGACTTGGCGAGCGTGAGCCGTCCGCCGGCGTCGGTGCCCAGGCGGGGTGTGCCGTCGGGGTCGGTGCCGAGCCATGCGCGCAGCCGGTCCAGCAGCGCGCCGCGCACGTCGTCGGTGACGCCGCGCGGCCACAACGCCGAGGACAGCACCCGCGGGTGCACGCCCTCGCGGTGCAGGAGAAGCAGCGCCAGCGCCTCGTGCAGCAGGGCGCTGCGGTCCCCGTCCGGGGTGTCCAGGCCGATGATCTCGTACGGCCCGACGAGCCGGGCGTAGACGGCCGGGCGTCCCTGCTCGCTGATGTCCACCAGGAACGGCGGCCGGTGCGCGGGGTCGCCCTCGGGGCGGCTGTCCGGGTCGGCCTCGACGAACAGCTCGACCACGGCGCGCTGCTGGGCGGCGGGCAGCAGCTGGGCTTCGAGTTCCAGGCCGAGGAGCGGCGCGAGCAGCTTGCCCTGGCCGGTGATCTCCATCTCCCAGGCGGCACCGGGCAGTTCACCGGTCTCGGTGCCGACGAGGTAGCCGATGCCCAGCCGGCTCGCGTCGGCGGCCAGTTCGGCGAGCTTGACGGCGTCCTCGGCGGACGGCTGGGCGGCGAGCAGGACGAGGTGCGGGGCCCAACGCGTGTGCTGGGCGGGCCCGGTACGCCCGGTGAGCACCGAGTCGTGCCCGGCGGCGCCCAGTGCCCCGCGCCGCTGCCGCGTCTCGGCCTCCATGGTCTCGACCAGCGCCTCGACGTCGTCCAGGTGCCGGATGCGGTTCGGGGCCAGCGGCGTGAGGTCCTCGCCGAAACCGACGAGCGTGATGGTCATGCGGTCGGACCACCCGTTGGTGGCCAACTCGGCGGCGACGGAGGCGAAGACGGCGGCCCGGTCGGCTTCCCGGCCGGAGAGGGAGACGATGCCGGGCACGGCCTCCAGGTTGAGCAGCAGCCGCGAGTCGTCCATGGTGCCGAGGCTGACGAGGCCCGGGTAGGGCGCGGCGGTGTCGGTGTCGCCGTAGCCCTCGGCGTCCGTGCGGGCCAGCATCCAGAACGTCTGGTCCTGCCCCTGCTGCCAGGGCGCGGGCGGCTTGCCTGAGGGCTGGGCGAGCTGGAGGTGCAGGTCGCCGTTGCTGAGCCAGGCCGCGTACACCACCGGCAGCGGCCGTGACTCCTCGGCCAGGGATGCGGCGAGCCCCCGCAGGGACCGGTCCAGCAGCCGGACGCCCTCCGGGTCGGCGCCGACGAGCAGCGCGTCCTGGACGTCCTGCGCGTCCCCGCCCGGCGTGGGCGGCTCCATGCCGCGCCGCCCGCCGGCGGAGCCGAACGCCGACTGCCACAGCGCCTGCCGACGTCGCCGCCCGAGGGCGCCGAGGAGGCCGGCGGCGAGGAGGGGTGCGGCCAGGAGGGCTTCGGGAAGGCCGAAGGCGCTCTCCGCCCCGGTGGCCGCCGTGGCCTGCTGCCGGTCGCCGTCGGGGGCGGGCCGCTGCCGCTCGGGGACGGACACCTGGGCGGCGCCACCGCCGGCGCGCTCGTGCCCGCCGCCCTGCGCGCCGGATCCGCCGTCCTGAGCGCCGGATCCGCCGCCGCCCTGGGCGTGTTCGCCGGTCTGGGCGTAGTCGGCGATCTGCTGCCGCACGTCGGGCGAGACGCCCGGTGACTCGTCGGGCAGCTCGACGAGTTCGCCGCCGCGCGCGTCGCCCGGCATCTCCATGATCCAGCCGGGCCGGATGAGGCTGGCCTCGGAGAGCCTGGACCCGTCCGGCTGCACGCGGTCCTTGTTGAGCTCGAAGATCTCCTTGTAGCGGCGCCCGTCACCGAGGTGGCGTTCGGCTATCTCCCACAGCGAGTCGTGGTGGCGTCCCTCGGGCGGCTGGATGCGGTAGTACTTCGTGTCGCCCTGCCGGGCGCTGCTGCCGGCGTCGGCGTGGGCGGCGGCGTGCGAGGCCTGCTCGGCGAGGGCGGCCGCGGTGCCGGCGGCCTGCTCCTGCTGCTGGGCGAAGAGGCCCGGCGTGGCCTGGGCGGCGGCCACGGCCGGCTTCTGGTGGGCGTCGTACCCCTGCCCGAGCTGCGACAGCCCGGGCGTGAAGCCGGCGGCGGTGGCACCGACGAGCAGCAGCGCGGCGACCAGCTGCCGCGCGAGCAACTGGCTGGGCCCGGCGCCCGGTACCCGGCCCGGAACGCCGACGCCCGACAGCGCGGCCTTCATCTCCACCAGCACACAGGCGGTGAACTGCGCCCACGCCAGCCACACGATGACGGTGAGGATGTTGAGGAAAGTGTGGACGGTGATCTCTCGCTGCAGCCAGTCGAGGCTCGGCACCCCGTGCGGCAGCGGCCATCCGATCTGCGTGGCGAGCGCGACGGGCACGCCGACCAGGAGCACGGCCAGCGCGACGAACGCGAGGAAGGCCTTGACGAAGTCCCCCAACGACCGCCGCCGGATCCGCACGGGCTGCGGCGTCCGGTTCCTCGGGGCCGTCGTTCCCGTCGTGTCTCCCGTCGGGCTTGACGAGCTTGGGGTGCGGCGTCGCGGCATGGCGGGTGTCCTGGGGTCGTGAGGGGACGTGCGTGGACTGCGTGAGGCCGAGCTGTGAGGTGTGGGTGTGCTGAGCCTACAGAGATCTTATGGACTCACCGTTGGGAGGCACATCAGGACCGGGATACGGTGCTGGGGCGATCAGGGTGCAGGACGTGCTGGACGTGGGGGGACTGCCGTATGGGCCAGGGCAAGAGCGATCTCGCGCTCCCGCTGACCGAGTTGGAGGGGTTCGGGCGCCGGCTGCGTTCCCTCAAGACCCGGTTGAATCACACCGCGAAGCTCTTCGAGTCCTACCGGGACGACATCGGTGACGGCGGCGTCAATGACGCGCTCGGGGATTTCGAGTCCAACTGGGAGGACGGGCGCGAGGACATCACGCAGCAGCTCGACGCGCTGGCGAGTATGTCCGACGCCGTGGTGCGTGAGTTCAAGAAGCTCGATGACGAACTCACCAAGAAGGTGAACGACGCCATGAAGACCGAGGACAGGCGGAAGAAGGAGAAATAGCCGCCGAGCCAATGGCCGCCGAGCCGCGGTCCGAAAGACAGAAGAAAGGCCCCGGTTCCGATCGACCGGGGCCTTTCTCGTCGCGCCGCGCCGCGCCGCGTCGCCTGTATCAGGAAGCGACGGCGGCGTTGAGGTGCAGGTCCGCCGCGATGCCCTGCGGGGAGACGGCGAGGCCCACGCCGCCGGCGACGCCGGCGGTCACGCCGGCTGCCGTGGTCTCGACGTAGAGACCGGCAGCGGCGCCGGCGCCCGCGGCGACACCCGCCTGGCCGCCGGCGATGCCGTCCAGCTCGGCGTCGGACATCTGGGCGGTCTCGATCTGCGGGGTGAAGGCCATGGAAGGCGGTTCCCTTCGTCTCAGGAAAGTCGAGGTGCTCAAGCGCGACCGATCAAAGCACGCGGGGAGAACGGGCGGCCAGTCCTCGCTTAGGGAAGCGCGGGGGATTCCGGGATCCGGATTCACGGGTGTGGTGTTCCGGTCAGCGGCCGGCCCGTTCTCTTCACACCATCCGCCCCGTCGCGGTACACACGGGTGGTGTGCGACGGGGGAATCGCGCCGGTCTCGGTTCCCGCCGGGACGGTCCGCGACCTCGTGGTGAACGGTGTGCAGATCCTTCGGAGGTTCCGGATCAGCGGTTCACCGACTGGATCTCCCGTACCGTCACGTCCTGAGTCGTACCGAATGTGCCGTCGGGGAGGTCCCCGCCCTGGCCGTCGGTACTGGTCCAGCTGATCTTCCAAGTGACGGTGGCGCGCAGCGGGTAGGGGCCGTCGGCGCCGGTGGCGCGCAGGTAGCCGACGCCGCAGGGCGGGTTCCGGTCGGCCTTGCCCCGCGCGAACGGTTCGCCGATGCCGCCGTCCTCGTCGATCTCGCAGACGCCGGAGGCCGGGTAGGTGCGGGCGTCGGGTGTACCGGGCTCGATGCGCAGGGAGACGGGTTCGGCGGTGGTGGTCGCGGACAGGCCCGTGCCGGGGAGGCTCGCGGTGACCGAGAGCTTCCTGAAGCGGGCCTTGTCGAGCCAGATCCAGGTGGGCAGGTTGACCGTGGACTTCCCCGCCGGTGCCGTCTCGATCTGGGTCCCGGGGACGGGCAGTTCGTCGTAGGCGTACTCGGCGAGCACCTGCGGGGAGACGGCCAGGGGTTCGTTGGGGGGTTCGCCTTCGTCGACCCAGAAGGGCTGCCTGTCGCAGGCGTTCGCTTCGGGGTCGTCCTTGCGCTTCAGGTTCTTCACCGCCGCCCAGAACATTCCCTCGCCCTGCTTGTCGAGGTTGTAGTTCTTGTACGGGTGTCCGTCCTTGTAACGGTGGTCCAGCATGTTGCCGACGACCTCCCCGACCCCGGGCAGCAGAAAGCCGTCGATACTCCGCCACAGCTTGACGGTGGTCTCGATCTCCTTGGGCGAGAAAGAGGGCTCGTACCAGCAGGCCGGCGGTGTCCAGTTGCTGTTGGACGGGGTCAGGGTGCCCGTCGTGGCCGCCCCGGAACCACCGTTGGTGGTGACCCGGATCCTGGTCTCGGCCCTGATGACGCCGCCGTCCCCGGAGCCCTCGGCGCTGCCCTCGTAACCGCCCTTCTCCCCGCCGTTGCGGCCGCCGCCCGCCGTGGCCGGAGCCGGGACGGCAGCCACGGCAACGGCGAGAAGCGACACCCCGACGGCGCGCAGCACCTTCGTACGACGCATCACATGCACTGTTCGGCGGCCTCCGTGGACGATACGGTCGCGGTCTGCCACACGCCTTCGGAGTTCTTCTCCAGGCGGGTGCTGTAGAAGACGTAGTCGCTCGGGGACGCCTTGACCGACCGGTCGACCTTGCCGGTGCCCCGGTCCTTCGGGTAGGTCTGCGTCGCGTCCATGCAGTAGGTGACCGACGCGGCGCCGTCCTTGAGGAACGTGACCTCGCGGTCGTAGTAGCGGGTCGTGCCGGTGAAGCTGCGGGCCTCGTCGCGGAAGGACTTGATGTAGGAGGCCGCCGACATCAGGGCGTCGCCCTTGGAGTAGAACTGCAGGGCGGGGTACTTCTTGGCGTCGACGGTGATCGCCTCGTCGATGGAGTTGATCCGCCGCTCGTTGTCGGCCAGGACCGCGTCCTTCTTCGCGTCGCCGGTCGCGCCGCCCTCGAAGACGTTCCTGACATCCGACGGCAGTTTGATCTCCGGCCGTTCGATCCCGTCGTCCGCCGCGGACGCCGACGGCGTCGCCGAACCGGTCTCCGTGCCCGCGTCCGCTCCCGCGATCCTGTCGCCGTCCTTCGTGTCCTTCGCGTCCGCCGCGCCGGATCCGCCGCAGCCGCTCAGCAGCAGCGCCACCGCCGCGGTCAGGGCGGTGGCGGCCGCCGTGGTCCTGCGTGTGCGCATGGGGGTGTACCTCCAGGTGGGGGGACAAGTGGGGGAAATAGTGCGAAAGGCTCGACCGAGCCCGGTGGGTACGGGCGGCGGAGGCGGGCCGGGGCGTCAGCCGACCTGGTTCTCCGCCACCGCCTGGCCGTGCACGGTCACGTCGCCGCCGTAGAACATCCCGGTGAAGACCGGGGAGTACGTGAGCTGCACCTCGACCTCCACCGCGTCGGCGTCCGCCGCGACACAGTGCGTCGCCGCGATGTCCGCGCCCGTCATGTCCATCTCGCGGGCGAAGGCCTTCACACGGGCGTCGCAGTTCGCGAAGTTGATGGGGGCCGGGCCGCCCTCGTTCTCGTAGAGCGCCTCGCGGTCGATGTCCTGGGCGGCGTAGCGGGCGGCCTGTTCGGCGATGTCGGCGGCGCGTTCGCGCTTGGAGATGGACAGGCCGCCGTCGATGACGAACGCGGAGAGGGAGAGGAAGACGAGCGCGAAGACGATGACCGCGCCGGCCCCCGAGCCCCGGTCGTCCAGGCGCGTCCGGCGCGCCGCCCACCAGGAGCGTCCGGTCCTCACTGCGTGTCTCACGCCGACCTCCGGAACGGGTCGAGCGGGGAACTGAAGCTGGCCGTCAGCCGCGTCGGCACGTCCAGGCCGAGCATGGCCAGGCCCCGCACCTGGCAGCTCACCTCGACCGTGAAGATGGTGTCCGGCTCGAAGCCCTGACTGGTCTGGACGACCGAGACCGGGCCCGAGCAGACGTCCGCCAGGTCGGCCTCGGCGGCCTTCTTCGCCTCGGCCATGGCCAGGGCGTGGTTCTTCTGGATCGAGCCCGCGCGGGCCGCGTCCCGGGCCGCTCCGTCCAGGGCTCCGCGGCCCTCCACGAGCTGGCCGAAGGCCACCAGGACGAGGATGAACAGGATCATCACCGGGGCGAGAATCACGACCTCGACGGTGGACAGGCCGCTGTCGCCGGACCTGCGGCGGCCTTCCGCCGGGACGGAGAAGCGCGGCATCAGTTCCCCTCCTCCTGCACGAACCGCTCCACGGGCCCGGCCGACCGCGCGTGCACCGTCAGGTCCAGGCCGGGAAAGACCGTGGGGACGCGCGCCTCGATCTCCACGCCCACCGTGTTCTGCTCCGGCTGCAGCATCGTCACGTCCGGGGACAGGACCAGCTGCGGGCCCAGCTGCTGGATGTAGCTGTCGACCACGTCCCGTGCCTCGCCCCGCCACGCGCCCGGCTGCTCGTCGGCCGTGGCGCGCGCCTTGCGCGCGCCCGCCTGGGCCGCCGCCTGGGCGACGTGGTCCGCGAAGAAGTACAGGGCGAACTGCACCGTCGCGAAGATCATGAAGAACAGGACCGGGGTGAGCAGCACGAACTCGATCGCGGTCATGCCCGAGTCGCCGCCGGCGGCCGCCCGTCTCCGTGCGGCCCCCAACCCGCGGCGTGTCCGTCTGCCCAGCTCTGCCGGCATCCCCGTGAACCCCGTTGTCCCTGAGCTGGTCAGCAGGTCTTGCCCGCGTCCGCGCCCTTGATGCAGTCGCCGACCTTGTTGGCGCCCTCGCTCAGCGCGGCGTTGATGATGGCGGCCACGACCCCGACGATCGCCACGACGACCGCGGAGATGATGACCCACTCGACCGCGGAGGCACCGCGGTCCAGTTCACCGGAGCGGGCCCGCTCGGTGCGCGCCTGGAGGAAGGTGACCAGGAAGTCCACGGCGGGGATGCCGGTGTGGAAGGTGCGTCCGTTCATGACGTCTTGTCCTTTCGAGATCGTTCGGGGAGGTTCTTCGGTCGGGGAGGCCGGCTCACTGCACCTGGAACACCCGCATCGCCGCCGGAAAGATCAGGAACACCAGGAACCCCGCGCACAGCAGCAGTTGCGCCACGAGCATCGACTGGGACTTCTCGCCCGCGCTGCCCTCGATCTCGGCGAGTTCGCGGTGCCGCATGGTCTCGGCTCGGGAGGCGAGGGACTCGCGCACCTTCGCACCGTCGTCCGCGACCAGCGCCAGGGATGCGGAGAGGTCCTTGAGTTCCTCCACACCGATCTCCTCGCCGAGCTGGCCGAGCGCCTGCCACTGGCTGACGCCGGTGATCCGGGCGTCGGACAGGGCGTTCCTGATGCGCTGGTTGGCCCAGCCGTCGGACACCTCGGCCGCCGCCATCAGGGCCTCGGGCAGACCGCGTCCGCCGGCCAGGCTCATCGACACCAGGTCGAGGTAGGCGCCGATCACGCGCCGCAGGTCACGCCGCTTCTCGGCGGCGTCCCGCCGTACCTCCAGGTCGGGCAGGAAGAAGAAGACCACCGCGAAGAGCAGCGCCAGCCACACCGGGATGATGGGGCTGGAGCCCACGCCGAGGGTCCAGACGACGGCGAAGAGGAACGGGCCGAAGAACAGGCCCGCCACCCCCAGCAGCACCTTCGTCGCCAGGAACTTCTCCCAGCTGCGCTCCAGGACCGCGAGGTCCGCGCGCAGCGAGCGCTGCTCCCAGCCCTGCTGGAGGTAGAACTCGCTGACGCGCAGGCCGACTTCGGCCCGCAGCGTGCCCAGGCGGCCCGTCTCGCGCTCGACGCGCGCCGATTCGTACACCGAGCCGCGGGCCCGCATGGCGTCGATCCGCGCGACCTGTGAGATCGGGCTGCGCTTGCCGGGCATGAGGGCGCGGACGAGGGCGTAGAGGCCGAGGCCGATGACGGCGCCGACGACGAGCGGCATCGTGAGGTTCACCGGCGTGCCCCCTCTTCCTGCGGCAGCGTCTGCTGCGGCTGCTGCGACTGCTGCTGCGACGGCGTCCTCGGACGGACGAACCGGACACCCGCCTGGTCGCGGACCAGGAAGCGCTCGGGCGTCTCGATGGTGGACAGCTTGCGCAGCCACCAGAAGCCGAGCGCGAACAGGCCGCAGACGCAGGCGAGGACCAGCTGGCCGACCGCCGTGCCGTACGGCTCCACGAAATCGCGGTTGAAGACGGACAGGCCGAGGACGAAGGCGATGGAGACCGCGACGACGATCTGCACCGAACGGCGGGTCGAGGCGCGCTGGGCCATGACCCGCTGGCGCATGTCGACCTCCTCGCGCGCCGACTTGGCCAGGGCGCCCAGCACCTGGCGCAGACCGGGGCCGCGCAGGCGGGCGTTGAGGATCAGGGCCGCGACGATGATGTCGGCGGAGGCGTCGTCGATCTCGTCGGCGAGCTGCTGGAGCGCCTCGGGCAGTGGGGTGCGGGCGCGCAGCCGGTCGACGAGGGCGTCGAGGTGGGGGCGCAGGACGGGGGCCGCGGCGCGGGCGGAGGCCGGGATGGCCTGTTCCAGGCCGACGGCGCCCGCGATGGTGTCACGCAGGGACTCCGTCCAGGAGGCCAGGGCCTCCACGCGGCGCATGGCGGCCCGCTCCTCGCCGGCGCCGCCGAAGAGGCGGTCCCAGAAGAAGACGAGGACACCGGCCGCGATGCCGGCGACCGCCCAGCGGGTCAGCAGCAGGACGACGAGTCCGACGATCGCGGCGAGGGAGCCGCGCTGCCCGGCGAAGCGGATCAGTTCGCTCGCCCGCTGGGCGGCCTTCTGCTTCTCGTGGTCGGGCTTGACGGGCAGTCCGCGTACGGCGACGAGCAGCAGGGCGAGGCCGCCGCCGACGGCGACGCCGCTGCCGATCGAGTACAGCACCTGGGTGGAGAACAGGCCGCCCATGGAGCCGAGCGAGCCGAGCGCGGCGAGAGTCGTCGTGTTCATCCCCGGCTCACCCCCAGGTCCCGGTCGGCCGGTAGCCGTGTGCCATCAGTTCCTCCAGGCAGGCAAGGGGGGCGTGCGGCACGACCCGGCCGTCGGGCGTCTCGGCGAACACCTCGCTGGACAGGACCCGGCCGTCGACGCCGTTGACCTCGCGGACCGAGGTGACCATGCGCTGGAGACGGCCGCCGTTACCGAAGTCGTTGCGCCGCTGGATGAAGACGACGAAGTTCACGGCACCGGCGATCAGCATCTGGCTGGCCTCGATCGGCAGCCGCTCGGAGGCCTGCAGCGCGTAGGTGGAGATGCGGTTGAACACCTCGCTGGAGCTGTTGGCGTGGATCGTGGACAGCGAGCCGTCGTTGCCCTGGGACATCGCGTTGAGCATGGTGACGATCTCGTCGCCGAGGACCTCGCCGACGATGACCCGGGAGGGGTTCATACGCAGCGACCGGCGCACCAGCTCCGCCATCGAGATGGCGCCCTGGCCCTCGGAGTTGGGCAGGCGTTCCTCGAAGGCGACGACGTTGGGGTGCAGGTCGGGGAAGGTGTCGAGGCCGAGCTCCAGGGCCCGTTCGACGGTGATGAGACGCTCGTGCGGGGGGATCTCGTTGGCGAGGGCGCGCAGCAGCGTGGTCTTGCCCGCGTTGGTGGCGCCGGCGATCATGATGTTCTTGCGGGCGCGGACCGCGCAGGCCAGGAAGTGGGCGACCTCGGGGGTCAGCGTGCCGTTGCCGACGAGGTCGGAGATGAACACCTTGCCCATGCGCGCGCGGCGGATGGACAGCGCCGGGCGCCGGGCCACGTCCATGACGGCCGACAGGCGCGACCCGTCGGGCAGCCGCAGGTCGAGCTGCGGGTTGGCCGAGTCGAAGGGGCGGGAGGACAGGCCCGAGTAGGCGCCGAGGACCTGGATGAGCTCGATGAGCTCCTCGTCGGTCTCGGCGACCGGGTCGCCCTTCACCTCGCGGCCGTCGGCGTAGCCGACGAAGACCTGGTCGCAGCCGTTGATGTCGATGTTCTCGACCTCGGGGTCGTCCAGCAGCGGCTGGAGCCGGCCGACGCCGAACAGGGCGGCGTGCACGGCGGCCGCGTACTGCTCCTCGGTCTCGGCGTCCAGCGGCGTACGGCCCGCGTTGATCTCGGCGCGGGCGTACTCCTCCAGGATCTGGGCTATGACGGCGCGGGCGTACTGCCGTTCGTCCTCCGAGGACATCGGAGTGACGTTGTTGAGCTGGTCCTGCCGGCGCTGTTCGGCGATGCGGTCGCCGGCGTCCTGGCGGAACCGCTTGACCAACTGGTGGTCGACAGCGGTCATGTGCCGGCCCCCGCGTGGCCCTGCGTGTGACCCGCCTGCTGGTGCGGGACGTGCTGGGCGTGGTGGGCCGGGGCTTGGTGGGCCTGGGCCTGCTGGGCTTGCTGGGCCTGGGCCTGCTGGGCTTGGTGGGCCTGGTTCGCCTGCGCGGAGGCTGCCCAGGCGGCGCCGTACTGCTGGTGGATGTCGGCGGCGACCTTGCGGGCCGAGCGGATCAGCAGCGACTTGTCGAGCCGGCCGCGCCTGCGGCCGGCCAGCTGGTCGGCGCCGGCCGGGTCGTCGGCGATGGTGCCGACCACGCGGGCCCCGGTCTGGGCGTGCACCAGCATGTCGTTGACCTGCGAGGCGAGCTTGCCCGCGGTGCCGGTGTCGGCGATCAGGACGACGCCGATGACCGGGTTGGCGAGGCTCGCGGCGCCGCGCGGTCCGCCGTGCAGCTTGCCCGCGAGAGCGGCGGCCCGGTCGCGCACCCGCGCGAGGGACTCCGGCTCGGTGCGGGAGAGCAGCAGCACGAGCGAGGCGTGCGGGAACAGTTCGACGGCCGGGGTGTCGCCACTGATGCGTCCGCAGTCGGCGATGACGTCGGCGGCGGCGTGCGGGGAGTCGGCGAGGGAGGCGAAGGCGTGCCCGAGGGTGGGCCACAACCCGGCGAACCCGGCGGCCTGTTCGGCGATGCCGAGCCCGACGAGCACCTCCAGTCCGCCGCTGAGCGGCTGGACGTGGTCCCAGAGCTGGTCCGGCACCAGGCCGCGGCGCGCGGTCGCGGCGATGGAGAGCATGCCGGTGTTGGGGTTGAGCGGTCCGCCGTGCGCGGCCGCACTGCGGTAGACGAGGTCACCGCCCGCCGGGTCCGTCTCGGCGAGCAGGACACGCCGCGGCCAGACCGCCGCGAGGGCGACGGCCGCGGTGGTGACGCCGGGGGAACCCTTGTCGGCGGCGAGAGCGATGAGCGCCATGGGGTGGGTGCCGCCTTCTAGTTGCCGGGGACGTGCACGATGGCGACCTCGCCCGCGGCCGCCGCGGTGGCGAGCGCGGCCGCGTCGGCCTGGTCGACGAGGAGGGTGAGCGAGAGGTTGCCCGTGCTCACGGTGGCGTCGTCGTCCTCGGCGACGGTGTTGACGCGCGCGTCGTCGACGAGGGCGCCGCCGGAGGAGGTGCCGCCGCCCGTACCGGAGTTGCCGCCGGAGTTGCTGCCGGAGTTGCCGGAGGTCGTCGTGCCGACGCGGTAGGCGGAGACGATGTCACCGGCCTTGATGTCGGAGGGGTAATGACCCTCCTTCAGCGCGAGACCGACGGAGGCCTTCCCGGCGGGGAGGCTGGCGGCCTTGGCGAACATCTGGCCCATCACGACCGTGTCCTTGTAGATCGTGGACTTGGCCTTGAGGGTCCTGAGCGCTCCCAGCTGCTCCCACTTGACGTAGTTGATGCTGTCGTCGGCGGCGACCATCACCGAGGTCACGTTGTCCCCGACGGACTCTCCGGCCTGGATCTCCTTCGTCACCTTGACGACCTCGATCCGGTCCCCGGCCTGGAGCACGAGCATCGTCGCGCCCAGCGCACCCACGAGGATCAGCAGTACGGCGAGCGCGGCCAGTGCCGGTTTGCGCTCGCGAGGCGGTGTGGGAAGCCGGTCACCGACCGACGGCTGAGCCGGAGCGGCGGGACGACCGGCGCCCGCCCCCGTACGCTCTTGGATCTTCACGCAACCGCTCCCCGTACACCCAAGAAGTTATCTACAAAAAGGGACACTTCGCACTTCTCGGCCCGCTGAAGTGGTGCCTGAGCTGGCGGAATAGCCAGCGCCGAAGTGAGTGTCAAGCCATGGCACCGTATCAGCCGCCCATAAGCCCCTCAAGGCGCGTCCGGCCTCACCAACCCCGGGCCGCGGCGCGTTATCCCTCTGCAACGCCGCCCTCACCCGACCCGCTCGGCACAAGCCGCGCGACGGACGGGCACCTGTGCGCCAGCGAATCCTGGACGCCCACAACTGCGGCTCGCCGGGGCGGTGTTGGTCACGCACCGCCCATCACGTCTGCACGATTCACTCACGAAGTCGGGACCGCGTCGTTACGGTCCCCCGCCGCCGGCCGGCGGCACCGATCGCACACCGTGGATCGCACACCGGCGACCGCACACCGTCGACCGCACACCGTGGATCGCACACCGTGGATCGCACAACGTGGATCGCACAACGTGGATCTGTAGCACTCGCGAAGCCTTAGTAGAGTGCCGCGCGGACAGCGATCGGACCGCGGGGGGCTCACCGGTGGAAGCAGTCACGTCGAACCACGCGCACGCAGGGCCTATACGGGCGGGTGACAGCGGCCGCGACCGCGTCCTGCGCCTGCTCCTGGCCCTTTGCGCGTTGACGGCCGTCTTCGCAACCGCCACACCCGCCCAGGCCGAGACCCCCGGCGGGCCCACCCAGGCGGCCTATCTCGCCGACCGCCTGCGCGAGCAGCCGGTCTACGTGACGGATCAACTGCCGCGTGCGGTCCCGCGGTCCACGGCGCCCGAGTTCGCGCGGCTCGCCAAGGGGACCGGCGTCCCGACCTACGTCCTGGTGCTGCCCGCCGAGAGCGTCCGCGACGGCAAGGCGCTGCTCGGCGCGGTCCACGACCGGCTGGGACGGAACGGGCTGTACGTGCTCGTCGACGACCACGGGGTGACGGACGCCAGGGCCTTCGGCGTGCGAGCTCCGGCCGACGACGCCTGGAGCACCCAGCTCTACGAACTCCCCTACGACGCTGGCCCCCTGCTGAGCTTCGAGCGGTTCGCGGAGGTCGTCGCCCAGGGTCCGGAGAAAGCCGCCGCCCGGGCGGAGGCGGCTCGCGCGAAGTACGAGGACGCCGAGCCCAAAGCGATGTACATCGGCCCGTCCGACCGCCGCAACCAGTCGTTCCTCACCGGGATCCTGCTCACGGGCGTCCCTCTGCTGATCCTGCTGCTTGCGGCGTACGGGCGCCGCCTGCGCCGCCGTTACGCGGGGAACGCCCGGAAGGCGGACCGCGCGGCACACCGGATGCCGTCCGCGGTCGCCGTCGTCGCAGTCGTCGCCTCGGCCGCCCTCGCCGCCGTCGCGGTCGCCCTGACCGCCACCGCTGTCTTCGACCAGACCGCCTCCAGCGGGGTGAAGCCGCCCACCCCGGCCGAAATGTCCGCCCGGGCGGAACGCGTCGCGGCGGGCCTGCGGCAGGACGCCGTCTACCAGGACCCGGAGAGTCCGCGCGTCCTCGACGCCCGCGGACTCGACCGTCTGCACCAGCGGATCGACGACTTCCGGCGCTCCGACGGCGGCGGCCCGGTGTACGTCGCGCTCGTGCCGCAGACGTCCGAGAACGAGTCGGCCGATGACACGGAGCTGTTCGCCGCGGCGGTGCACGCCAAGGTCGGGAAACCCGGGGTGTACGTGGTCGCGGACCCGGGCGACGGCACGATCGACGCCTACAACCACGGCCTGCGACTGGACAGCGACCGGCTGCTCTTCGATCTGCCGGACGACATCACGCTCGGCGACAGCAGGGCGGACGAGTCCGACGACCACCTCCTCGGCGAACGCCTCGACGCGCTGATGACCTTCCTCGACCGGACGCCGCGCACGGACCGGCCGGTCGAGGGCTCCTCCCCCGCACCGGCCCCGAGTCCCGCCGAGGACACCGCCCTCCCCCCGCTGTTCGCCACCGACTTCTGGCCGGGGCTGGTGGTGGGCGCCTTCGCGGCCCTCCTGCTCTCCGCCGTTCTGGCCGGGATCGCGGCGCTCGTGCTGCGCCGGCGGCGTCCGGCGACGGAACCGGCCGAGCGCCTGCCCCTCACGGCACCCACGGAACCGTCGGCGTCCTACCTGCGGCGCACCGCGTACGCCGAGATCAGCGCGCTCACCCGGGAGTTCACCGAGCGCCGCGACGACCATCCCCGCGCCTGGGACCGCCTCGACGCCGCGCTGCTCCTCCTCGACGGAGATCCCGGCCGTGCCCGCCGGCCCGGGGTGGATCCGGCGACCCTGGTCACCGTGATCGTGCTGGCCCGGGCGGGCCGTGCCGCGCTCACCGGCGACGACGAGCTGTGCTGCGGCGTCAATCCCCTGCACGGACGCGGCGTACGGCTCTCCCACGTCCGGGTCTCCACCGAGGGCACCGGTCGACGCCTGCTGCCCGTCTGCGAGCTGTGCCGCGACACCGCCATCGCCGACCCCCGCGGCATCCCGGCCCGGCTGCTGAGACTGCCCGCCCCGTCCGGCGACGGCCGCCTCCCCTACTACGACGCCACCGACGGCCCGCTGACCGTCGTACCCAGGGGAATCGCCCGGCTTGTCGACAAGGTGAGGGAGACCGCTGGTGTCCACTGACGTCAGACGCCTGGCCACCGTCCTGGCGGCGCTGCTGCTGGCGTCCCTCGCCGCCGCGCCCGCCCGAGCGGCGGACGGCACCGGCGGCCCCGCTGCCGGGCAGCGCATCGCCACCGCCCTGCGCGGCTCGCCCGTGTACGTCGACGAGGCCTACGCCGATGCCGTACCGCCCGCTCGGCAGCGGCAGTTGGCGGAGCGAATCCGGCACACGGGCCTACCCATCAAGGTCGTACTCACACCGCTCACGAAGGGCGACGCCTTCGACGGCGACTCCGATGTCCTCGCGGGCACGGTCCGCGACCGGCTCCCCGAACAGCGGGAACTCGTCCTCATCACGACGGACGGCGACTTCCCCGACTCCCTGCGCGGGTTCGAGTGGCCCGCCGACACCCACCAGGCCCGGGACGCGGTGGCCGCCGCCGGGTTCCTTGAGGGGATGCGGGACGCGGGGCTCGCGGACTTGACCGCCAAGGCCGTGGATCTGGTGGCGGAGGGCAGGGGCCGCCAGCGGCACGAGGAGGCGCTGGAGACCCTGGACGGCTCGGCGCCCGCCGGTGCACGGGCCTCGGAGCGACCGGCGTCCGGGCCGTCCTCGAACACTGCCGGCGCTCGGTGGCTCTGGCCGCTCGTCGCCGTCCCCGCGCTGGCCCTCATCGTCCTCGCCGCCAGCACGCTGGTCCGTGCCCGCAGGACCTCGCCGGCCGTCCCCCAACTCGTGTTTGCGGCGGCCCGAGCCGCCGACGAGACGCGGCTGCGGAGCCAAGCGGAGGCAGAGGTGATTGCACTCGGCGAGGCAACTCGGGCCGCCGACGCCTCCACACCCGGCCTGCAGAGCGCCCTCGACGCGTACGCCACCGCGGGGAAGGTCCTCGACGAGGCCCGCGGCCTGCCCGACCTGGCGGGCGTCCTGGCGCTGGTCAAGGAGGGCCGGGACGCCCTGGACGGCACTCCCGGCCTGCCCCTCTGCTTCTTCAACCCCCTGCACGGCGCCGCGGCCCACCGCACGGCGTGGCGTCCGCTCGGCCGCCGCGACCGGCTGGACGTGGCGGCATGCCAGGAGTGCACGGACGCGTTGCGGAACCGCCGCGCCCCGGAGGTCCTCACGGACCGGGGGGAGGGCGGCCGTACGGTGCCCTACTTCGAGGTTCCGGCAGGGAGAAGCGTGTGGGCGGCGACCGGATACGGCTCGCTGATGACGGTGTCGGCCGGGCTGGCTCAGGACGGTCGGTGCCGCAGTTGAGCGGGAACGGATCCGGGCACGTCGAAGAGCCCCATACCTACCGGCTTGCCCCTGATCACTCGGTAGTTCGCACTGGTGAAACCGAAAACCCCACCGGTACCGTCAGTGCTCGTACTGCACTTCTGTTCTTTCACGGGGAGCCACTGTGAAGCGCCGCACATTGCCCGTTGCCGCCGCACTGACAGCGACGGCAGTACTGCTGTTGACGGCCTGCGGCAGCGGGGACGAGAAGCCGGTCGGCAACAACAAGATCGCAGGAGCCGACCAGGGGACGGAGACCCCGAAGGAGTCCGCCGACCCGTCAGCGGCCCAGGCCGGGGACAACCCGGACGGCGTGGACGTGTCCCTGCCCAAGGACATGAACCTGGTCTTCGACTGGGACAAGCCGAAGGACAAGAATGAGGCGGCTGCGATGGATGACACGGCGAACTTCTTCCGTGCCATCTACCGCGGTGTGGACAAGCGCACGACCAAGGACGCTGCCGTGACCACGTACGCCACCGGCGATGGGCTGCACTACGCAGAGACGCAGATCAACGCCTGGATCGACGGCGGCTGGACCGCGACCGGAACACTGCGTCACTACGACGCCGCCACACGGTCCGCCCCGAACGGCAAGTCGGTGGAGGTGGCGTTCTGCGCGGACTCGGGGAAGTTCTTCGGTAAGGAGATCAAGTCGAAGAAAATTCTCGAAACCAAGCGCAGTATCGAGGACTTCGACTACTACAAGATCGTGATGGTCAAGTTCCCCACGGGCAAGGACCTGTGGCAGGCCTCCAAGGTGTTCGTCGAGACGAAGGCGGCGAAGTGCCAGTGAGGGGTTCACGGCGCGTCGCTCTCCTTGGTGCCACGGCGCTGTCCCTGGCACTCAGCTCACTCCTCCTCACGCCGTCCGCCTACGCCGCGAAGCCGGTGGGTTCCGGCAAGGGAGCCAACACGGCGCAGGAGGGCGGCGGCGACGCGACCGGCATCTACGCAGCCGCCCGCATCCAGTACTCCGGATCCGTCACCAAGGACGGCAGCACCGGCAATGTGCGGCCCGCGGACGTCAACTGGACGCCTCCACCCTGCTGGTATGCCCCCTACCTCGGCGCCAAGGACTTCAAGAAGAAGATGTCCGAGGACTTGGAGCGCCAGCTGAACACACCCGGCATGGGCGGGACGGCGGGTTCGGCCCTGGGCCAGACCAAGCGGCACTACGAGGACGAGTTCGGCTGGGACGGAAGCCCCGGCTACAAGGACTACAACGTCGAGAACGACGGCAAGGGCATGTTCTGGGCCGGCGTCGAGAACCCCAACGAGCCGGACTACCTCAAGCGGACCTCGTGCACCGACCTGCCCTTCTGGGTGGCGAACGGAGAGGCCCCGCCGGCCCGTTACGAAGAGGCCATCAAGCCGGAGATGCTCGCCGCGCTCGCCTACCAGCACATGCAGCTGCCCGACACGAAGGTCACCCTCGCGCCTAAGGCGGAGACCAAGGTGAACCTGCCGACCTGGGCCTGGCTCGACAAGGCCGTCTTCGACGAGGTCCAGGCCACCGCCGCCATCAACGTCCCCGGCTTCAACATCCAGGCCACCACCACTGCCAAGCCGGTGGCCCTCAAGCTGGAGCCGGGCACCGAGGACGCCGAGACCTACCCCGCCTCCGGCGAGTGCGTCATCAACGCCGACGGCTCCATCGGCGAGCCGTACGCCAAGGGCAAGGCCGACCAGACCCCGCCCTGCGGCCTCAAGTACCTGCGCTCCTCCGGCAACGGCACGTTCAAGCTTCAGGCCACCATCACCTGGGACATCGCCTGGACCGGCACCGGCGGCACGGGTGGCGACCTGCCCGACGGGACGTTCGGCAACGAACAGGCAATCACGGTCCAGGAGATTCAGTCGGTCAACCGCTGACAACCCGCTGTCACCACAGAACCACAAGCCCGGCCGGAGAAGTAAGCGTGGCAAACGACGCAGACCTCAAGGTGAATGTCGACCTTCTTGTGGAGTCGGAGTCCCGACTCAGAAAGATCAAGAAGGAATTCAAGAACCTGGGTAATCATCGCGATGACATGCGCGAGCACTGGGGCAGCGGTGACATCACGGGCGCTATGGACGAGTTCGTGGACAACTGGGACGACTACCGCGAAAGTCTGCTCACCCACGTCGACACCGTGGGGAAGCTGATCAAGGCCACCATCGACGGGTTCACCGGCTTGGACGCCGAGCTTGCCAAGGAACTGCGCAAGAAGGAAAAGAAGAAGTGACAACGGCTCCCAAAGCCCGGCCTCGCGATTGGCATCCCCTTGCCGAGTTCGACCCAGTCCCGGGCGACGCGGACGAGATCCGGTCCGAGGTCAAGCGGATGAAGGGCGTCGCGAGCTCCCTGCGTGAGCAGGCCCGTCTCCTCCGCGGTATCGGCAACGACGACGAGCTGAAGGGCAAGTACGCCGGTGCCCTGCGCGAGGAGTCGGAGAGCCTGGAGAAGAAGCTTCGTGACGTGGCCGAGCGCTACGAGAACGTCCACGGCTACCTGACCAGCTGGGCTGGCGAGCTGGAGGGCTTTCAGATCCAGGCCGACAAGGTACTGGCCAACGCGAAGAAGGCGCAGGAGGAAGCTGACGCCGAGAAGAAGAAGGCGGAGACGAACAAGCCGGGTCCGGGAGAACCCAGTCCTTCTCCGAGCGGCACCGATCACGATCCACTCACCGAGTACCGGCTGCAGCTGAACCGGATCACGACCGAGCGTGACGAGCGTGCCTCACACTACGCGGGCAAGATCCGCGATGAACTCGACGACGCCATCGAGGACAGTTTCTGGGACGACGCCAAGGGCTGGCTCCACGACAACGCCGACCTCTTCAAGACGATCGGCGACCTGGTCGGAGACCTGAGCGGCATTCTCGGCATGCTCGCCATCATCACCATGCCTTTTCCACCTCTCGGAGCCATCTTCGCCACGGCCGCGGCTGTGACCAGCGGCATTGCCCTGATCAGCCACCTTTTGGCGAAGGCCGGCGGCGCAGACGTCAGCTGGTTCAGCGTGGGTCTTGAGGCCCTCGGGGCCATCCCCGGCATCAGCGCGTTCGCCAAGGGCGTCAAGGTCGCCGACGGTGCGATCGCGGTCGCACGTGCACGGCAACTCGGCGAGGGAGTCCGCGGCGTCACCACGATCGGTAGGAACATCGTCGGAATAGGCGACAACGTGGCCGGAGCAGTGAGCTTCACGGTCAAGGGAAAGACCATCGGGTTGTGGGGATTCAAGCACGGTGGCCTCATCAAGGCCGAGGGACTGATGGGGCGCATGACGCTGGTGGCCGAGAAGACCGTTCACAATGGCCAATGGCTCGGTACCCGGGGCTGGAATCTGCTCAACAGGGGAGAACGGGCGATCGACCCCATGAGCAACTTGGGCCGCGGCATCGACGCCGGCCTCAAGATCACCCCCAAACTGGTTTCGATCCCCACACACGTAGGCGAACTCATCAATCCCGGTGACCGATTCCAGGAGTCGGTCGCCTCATGACGAGGGCTGGAATCCCAATGGACTGGCACCCAGATTCCGACGAAATGCAACTGGCACGCTATCCGGTCTCGTTCGCGACCGGAACCGCCGCGTCCGTGAAGGGTCGCCGTTCGTTTCGCGACCGGCAGCGCAATGACATCGAAGCCGAACTGCCCGGTTGGCCCGAGCGGGGCACCTTCAAGGTGCGCCGTCTGCCCGGCAGGATCGGAGTGCAGATCAGCCACACTCTCTCGGGCGTCTTCGCAGTGGCCTGGGGAATCCTCTCCGAACTGCTGGGCGGCGGGGTGACCAACCCCGAGCCGGGGCGCGGCAAGCTGGAGGACAGGGAAAACGAGGTCGCCGACTTTCCCGTCATGTGGGCCGACACACAGGACACCGCCCGCGGGCTGCCCTGGCAGCTCGATCCTTCCCGACGACCGCACGGCTACGTTTCGGAGATCGTCCTGACCACTCGACGTCTCGTCGTACTAGGGTCCGGCACAGCTTTGTGGGAGACACCTCGGGGCAACATCGCTGCCGCCACGGCCAAACGCTTCAGTGTCGGCCGCAGGGACTTCCAAGTCACCTTCCAGGACGGCTCTTGGGCCAGGCTGACGACCAACGCCTCCCCCTGCACCGTCGAACTGGTCGGCCTGCTGTCAGGAAGTCACCACCGACTGTCCGAGGCCGAACTCTCGCCCGCCCAGCGCGAGCGGCTCTCCAGCTTCGCGTCGTCACTGCCGGCAGATGTCGCGCGCCCCGTCATCACAAAACTGCCTAGTGGCCTGGTGCGAGTGGAGTTCACGCTTCCCGGCCACGGACAGGGCATCGTCTCCGAGTCACGGGGTTTCGTGATGGACGAGGCCGGCCAGGACGCGGCACCCGCTCCCGGAGACATCGAACCGAGCAAGGCGTGATGAGCACCAACCGCACGACACTGTCTGGCATCCCAACCACCCCTGCCGATCCGGCCATCCCTCCCCTCTGGTTCGTGGTCCCGGAGGGCTTCCACGCCCTGCCCGTGGACGCCGAACCAGGTACTCGACTGTCTGCCGCCGACGCGTTTGCCCGTGAACTCTTCCCCGAGGGTGACGCCCACCTGTGGGAGTCGGCAGCGCCCTTCTACGCCGGGCTCACCGAGGTTTTCGCAGACGCCGGGCTGGCGTATTCCGCCATGGGGGTGTTCAGCGACGACAACGGCGGTGTCGTGCACTTCTCCTTTACCGTCGGCGCGATCGAGTCACCGTACGCAACCCCCGACGAGGCTGCGGGCGCGATCGTGCAGTCCCTCGGCCGGGACCCAGGAAACGACAGTCGCCGCATCACGCTGCCCTGTGGGCCGGCAGTGTCGAACATATCCGTCCGCGAGATCACGATCGGTGCGCAACTCACCGCGACGGGCGAGGAGACGAAGCTCCTCACCGGCCAGATCCAGGTCTTCATCCCCTTCCCGACCCAACGCTTCATAGCAATCTTCACGCTGGACACCGCAGCCATGGAGTACTGGGGGGAAATATGCGACATGACCGTGGCAGTGCTGGAAACGGTGTCCTTCGAGGACCCGTGAGGGAGCCCTACCCGTCGACTTGCGGGATGTGCCCCGTGAGGGGGCAGCTCCTCGCGCCATCCACCCACAGGTATGGGCAGCGCTCGTACCGCACTTCTGTCACAGGGAGCCACTGTGCAGCGCCCCGCATCGCCCGTCATCGTCCTGATGACGACGGGACACTGCTGTTGACGGCCTGCGGTAGCGGGAACGACGAGTCGACCGACAACGACAAGGTCGCCAACACCAGCCAGAGGGCTGGGATGCCCATAAGGCCCGCCGAACCGTCAGCGGCACAGGCCGGGGTCAAGCCCGACGGCGTAGACGTGTCCCTGCCCAAGGACATGAACCTCGTCTTCGACTGAAGTAACTCACAAGACGCGAACGAGGCTGCTGCCATGGATGACGCCGCCATCTTCCTCCGCGCCAACTATCGCGGCGTCGACCAACGTTCCGTCGAGGACGCTACCGTCACCACGTACGCCATCGGTGATGGGCTGCACTATGCAGACACGCAGATCAACGCCTGGATCGACGGCGACTGGACCGCCACCGGAACACCGCGCCACTACGACGCCACCACGCGCTCGGCCCCGAACGGCAAGTCGGTGGAGGTGGCGTTCTGCGCGGTCTCCGGGAAGTTCTTCAGCAAGGAGACCAAGTCGAAGAAGACGCTCAAAACCGAGCCCAGCATCTAGGACTTCGACTACTTCAAGCTCGCCATGGTCAAGTCCCCCACGGGCAGCGACCCGTGGCAGGCGTCCAAGGTGTTCGTCGAAACGAAGGCACAAGATTGCCGATGAGCGGACTGCGAAGCACTGCCTCAACGTTCGTAGGGCTGTGCCTACAGGTATTGCCGGAGGATTCTCAGGGCTGATCCGGCGGAGACTCCCCCGCAGTCCCCCCCCCCCCCGCTCGGCAGGCACCATGCACAACGTGGCCACCGACTGGTCAGCCAAACGCGAGTCACCTCGTTGGCATCCTCCGGTCGCCACCACTTGGCGGTGACCACACCCACGTCTTCCAAGCCTGAAGGGAACAGGGCGTATCTGATGAGACCTGCTGACCGCTTGTGACCGATGCCAAAGCGGCCTCTCCTTTTCAGCTCGGCACGGACCCGAATCATCGGCCCGACCTGGCAGAGTGAGATGCCGGACGTCCGGCTCGATGGCCGCCTCGGCTTCAAGGGACTGCGGGAGTAGAGGAACTACTTCGGCCGGCGCCGGCCTCGGTTTTTCACTGTCGCCGTACGTGTTGAGCCTCACATCCGCGACGACCTGTCCTTCCGGCGTGTAGCGAGCAGCCGCAAGGTTCGACTGCTCCCTGTTGAGATCGAGCGCACGACTTCTGAGGTCCAGGACCAACTTTCGCGTCGTCACCGCGAGTCTGGCAGGTTCAAACTGTGTCGAAGCAAGCACCGTGGCCACGCCCAGGCCTCGGCCAATCGACGCTTTCCAACGTCAGGTCGAGCCAATCCGGCTGGAGGTCAAAGTGATACACAGGCCCGTCGACCGACACATGAACTCCGTTAGCGTTCACCATCGTGTCCTGCCGACGAGGGCTGGAGCCCACTCTAGAGGTCCACCGTCACAGTCTGGGCGATGCTGTCCGCGGCCTCTTCCAATTCCTGTGTGATACCAGGCACCGTCCATGACACCAGCAACATGACGGCGCTCTCAGCGCCGGCCGGAAGAATTCCGTACGTCAGTGTCTCCATCAGCACGCCGGGCCCGCGGCGTGAAGCCGGACCAGCGGCGAAATCCTGACGGATGCGTACGGCGTGGCCGATCGGCAGGTCCACACGCGAGATCTGCGGAGGCCCGAAGTCGTCAGCGCTGAAGGTCTCAGCCAGCCAATCCAATGTGATCGTGGGAACCGTCTCGTCAGGATGGAGCAGATCGACTTCCAGAATCGCCAGAGCACTGTCGAACCCGTCGGGGAAGAAGGCGAACGCATAGAAGGGCTCTCGGCTGCGGCTGTCTTCGGCCCGGGCGAGCAACTCCTTCCGCAGCGTCCGCTTGTCCAGTTCGTATCCCGCCGCTGCGCTGCGGTCTCGTAGTTCCGCTGCTGTGCTCTTGGCCCAGCCCTTGACGTCGTCCGACGGCTCGACCGGAAGCGGCACCCAGTCCGTTGGTACGACGATGCCGCAGGCACTGATATTACTCATGTCCGCCGTCACCGCCCACCCAGGCCAACGATGCGGCCACAGCGTCGAAGAGTTCAACCATGGCGTCCGCAATCTGCACCAAGGGCGTCGAGAAGGTCAGCAGCAGCCATGCGTCAGCTGCGGGGACCGGCAGTTGGTAGTCGAGCGTGACCGACGGAAGAGCCTCGCCGGGTGAACCCGGCATATGGGGTGGAACTGGCTGCTCGGACTGTCCTGTCGTTCTGCGAGTGCGCACCGCAGGCCCCGAAGGCAATTCGACGACGGACACTTCCAGGTCCTCGTCGGCGGAGAGGTGGGCAGCGATGTCCTGCGCCGTGAGCTGCCCTCCACTCCTCTGCGGCAGAAACGTGACGAGCAGAGAAGCAGGGATGGTCAAAGCGCCAGCCTTCTGCAGGCTCAAGTAGAGCTCGATACCACCGTCCCGGAACGCTGCGGCCGCTTGGGACAAGAGGCTGTCCCGCAACTGCTGCTTGAGGTGCGGTGCGTTGTCGACCCCCTCGAACTGCCGATTGATCAGTGCGTCGACTGAGCATTCACGGAACTCCGGTTCGATGCGCACGCGGAACCACCCCTCCGGCAGAAGTAGGCGGTAGTCAGTCGGCGGTGGTGCCACGTTGTCCGTGCCTTCCAGCATGTTCACGGGTGCTCCGGTCCGGTCGGCTGCTCTCATAGGGGGGCCTCTCCCTTCTCGATCACCTTGTCGTATGAAAGGCGGCTGACAAGCGCAATCGTCGCTGCGGGAACCAAGGATGCGGCGATGGTCAGCGCGGACAACAAGCCCGCCACGAACGCCGACGAATCGTCGCTGAAGAGTCCGGCGAGCAGCACGGCGCTGAAGAGCGAAAGCGCGAGAAGTTCGTTCCTGCCGATGACGGAGCGGTGCCAATCAGTTTCTCGGCGGACTTCCTTTCCCTCCATGGGTGACATTTTGCGGACATCCGCACGAAGCATGTGCCCCTGCCACCAGCCGCTGCTGTCCTTGTCTCGGCCCAGCTTCTCGTCCGACACAGGAACTCCCAAAGCCGCTTGCAGTTCTTTCCATCGCTCGGGTCCCTGCTGTCCCGCGAACCAGTCCTTCCAAGGCAGCAGCGCCCGGGCTTCACCTCTACCGTCCCGGAGCTCCACCGCGAGCGGCTCTCCCGTCGCAGGAACGACAAGTCGCACCAATCGCGCTACACCGTGCATACAGGCCCGTCCGAGCCAGCGCTCTTCCCCCACCGTATTGGTCAGGATCACATCGCCGGGAAGCACACGCACGGAGGCCGTTCGCAAGAACCGTCGGGTCGCGCTGCCCGCCGGCGATGGCCTGACCACCAGGGCGTCAGCGAACACATTGGTTTTCTTGTTCCGCCACCAGGCCGTGACGCGGACAGCGCCATCCGATGCAGGGATCAGGAGGAGAGCGCAGGCAGCAACAGGCATGGCCCACGTCAGATCAGCGGAGAAGGCGGTGACGAGAGCGACGAACCATCCGAACATGCCGAGCCCTCGTACCCAACTGTGCCAGCGCGGCAGGTGGGCATGGACAGCACGATCCGGCCGGCTCCCAGTGCTGTCGCCCTGAACTTCCGCACGACCGCTGGGCGAGCCCTCCTCAAGCGCGATCCCGAGGGTGGCGACCAAGTCGCTGAGTCCGGTCCGCTCCAGACACTTCAATGGTGCAAGGTCCATGGCGCCGACCACACCAGCCTCAGGCAACCATGCTGCGAGCGGTACTTGCAGGAGGTCTCGTTCCCCCTCCCCCTTGAACGTCAGGACGCCCCAGCGTTTCCAGGGGTGCTTCTGCACCGTCTCCCAGAGATCAGCAGGCGGATGGAAGACCGCACGGCGAATACCATCGACACCGACCGCGTACCGGCGTTCCCCGAGCCGAGCGTCCCGCACCACCAAGGTGCGCCCTTCAACATACAGACGGGCCCGACGCACGACCTGCGCGTGATGGGGCAGCGCACCCGCGGGACGCGCCGTCGGCTCGGTCGGTTGTGGTAGCGACGCACTCAGTCGAGGCTGCTCAGCCATTGCTTACCCTGATCATCCGTTACTCGTTGTGGTGGCATCCTTGATCCCGGTTGCCGACCAGACGCCGTCGTCCAATCCTTGCACCCCAACAAGATCACCGATCTTCCCCGTGATCTCGCCCTTGTCAAGCAAGTCGGTAGTGGACGCTACGGCTGTGGAGCCCGCCCAGATCCGGGTCTGAGTCTCGAACACGTCGCTTGCGGCTCTCACCGCGTCGTCTGCACGCAGACCGTCGGACATCTGGTCAAGGCTCCTTTGCAGGCTCGTGATTCCGGGATCATTCAGTCCCGGTCGAACCCCCGACCAATTGTCGGCCTGCCCAAGCTGCCGGATATTACTCCAACGCAGGTCTTTGACCGCTTTGAGGCTGTCCATCGATTCTCTGTAGATCAGTTTCGGGTTGAAGGCATCCGCCATCCGCTGTGCACCGGGGAACCAGCCCTTTGGCGCCTTGGCGATCGCCTCGACACCAGCCTTGCCGCGCAAGGCTCCGGCGCTTTCTCGATTGGCCCGCTTCCAGGCGTCATTGACAGCCTTCTTATACGCGGCAGAGCCGGGTTTCGCCTTGATGCCCTCTCTGAGCGCCTTCGCTCTCACAGATCGCCCAAGGGTTTTTGCCGCCGCCGACGCGCCCTTCGCGCCGGCGAGGGCGCCTCGACCAATACCCAACGTAGCAATGCCCACGACGTCGAGGGCGACGTCGAACCAGCTCCCCTTACCTCCTAGCGCCAGGAGGGTGTGTCCCACGAGTGAAACCAGGGTGGCCACCAGGGCTATGGTGCCGAGAACACCGGCAAGAACCTGCCCGACAATCGGGATCCATCCGACCATGAGTGCCAGCGTCCCGCAAACGGTCGATACCCAACCGGAAACCTTGAGGACGTCCTCTATCCATCCGGAATTGTCGTTGACCCAGTCCTTGAACTTGTCCCATGCGTCGTCTTTCAGGCCATCGTTATCAATGGCATGCCGGATGGAATCACGTGCCCTCTTTGCGGCAGCATCACGTACGTCCTTGGCTGCTTCCAAGTGTTTCTTGGCTCGTTCCAGAGCCGCACTCGCCTCGTCCTGGCGCTTCTCCAGCTTCTTGCGGTCCGGATCATCGTCGTCTGTTGATTTGGGAAGTTTGCCGATCGCGGTGCTGCTTGCGTACTGCTCGTCATGAGCGTCTCGGGCATCACGGAGCGCCTTGTCAGCCATGGCCTGGGCGCGATGAAGTTCCGAGGCGTACTGGCTTGAGCAGCCGCCCTCGACTACCTTCTCCCCTAGGGCATCAGCGGCGGCGTCGTAGCGCTTGAACGCCTTCCGCAACTTCCCTTCAGCCTCTTCGGCATCCTTACGGAACTCTTCGGCCGTCTTGCTCTTCCACTCATCAACAGACGAAAGCGCTTTGATTTCGTCCGCTTGCTTTTTGATGGCCTCGGCGGTCTTCCTCAGCTGTCGACCCAGCTTGGCAACCTCATCCGGATCGCCGGGGATCGGGTCGGCAGCCTCCCCGATAACTGCCCACTCTTCGGAGCGCGGTCGTGTCACTTGGCGCCTCCCCCGGTAGCGGGCTTCTTCTTACCTGCGTTGCGCAACGCCTCGGCAAGCTGGTGATCAACGTCCTCATACGTCTTCGCCGCCGTGGAGAGCAACTTGGAAAGATTCTCCAGCTCCTCCGTGAGACGCTCACGATGAATCTTCCAGTTGTCACCGAAATCGTCGAAGACATCGACAAGCCCTTGGTCGCCCAGGGTGGCCACCCCCAGCCCTTCGGCCGGGTTGGCGTTCTTGTCGAACTCCCGGTGGATCTTCGACAGAGCCTTGGCGCTTTCCTTGATACGTTCGATGTCCGCAGTCTGGTCCGACACAGGTCCCCCCGCTGCGAGGCGTACTGGTGCAACCCGGGCGGGGCGGGTCACAGTACCCGCCCCGCCGGTATGAATCTTCTAACACAAGGTCACTTACGAGCCTGCTTGGCCAGTTCCTCGTCGATCTGCTCGAACTTGTCCGCCGCCATGGTCAGGTAGTCACCCATGCCGTCGAGACCGTCCAGCGTCGTCTTCGTGCCCTGCACGAACTCGTCGAAGTTCTCGTCGAACGCCTTCGACGAGCTCTTCGTGACATAGCCGGACTGCACGAGGTTGTTGATGTACTTGCGGAGGCCCTCGAGCTTCTCCTGGAGCTTTTCCTTCTCCTTCACGACATGCTTGGCCGCTTCCCGCATGTCCTGATATGTGATGTCAAGGTCCTTGGCCATGAAGCCGCTCCCTCTCGCAACGCCGCAGGGCCAACCCCCGTGGCTCCCTGTGTGCGGACTCATCGGCGCCTAGGCCGAGTTGCCGATCGCACGTGGCAACCGGTGTGATCGTCCGCTCTTGCGCCTGCAGCTTACGGGTGTGGCCTGCGGTGCCACATCCCCGGTTGTGAACGAGCGGTCGGGAAAGCGTGCACGAGATTGCCATCGGGAACGTCTCCGCGCCTCCCCATTGCCCCGTCACCGCACCGAACGGATATCGTCCTTACGGCTGTGACCCCAGTGCCGGGAAGTGACTGGAGCGGGCGCAGCAAGGGACACCACAGCGGCCACACCGGCCCAGTGGCACGGGGAGGACAAGTCGTGCGCCTGACTCTGACCGTCGTCGACCCGTACGGCGGTGCCGCCGCCGACGTCGTGCTCGATGCCGATCCTGAGTCCACCGTGGGGGACATCGCCCAGGAGCTCGCCAAGCAGGTCGGGCACAGCGGGGCGCAGGTCATCCCGCTCGGGCAGCACCGGCACGCGCCGGCCAACAACGCGCCCCTCGTGTACGTGGACGGATACGCCGTCGATCCCGCCGCCACCGTCGTCGGCTCGCCCCTGCGCGAGGGCGCCGTCGTCAGCCTGCAGGATCCCTCCGGGTGTCTGCCGGGTGAGCCCACCGGGCTCGTCGAACTGCGGGTGGTCGGCGGGCCGGCCGCCGGGTTCGTGCACCGGCTCGGCGTGGGGCGGTACGACATCGGCAGCGGGGCCGCCTCCTACGTCCGGATCGACGATCCCGAGGTCGACGCCCGGGCCCTGACGCTCTCCGTCGCCACGGACGGGACCTGCCAGGTCGCCGTCCACTCGGACAAGGAGCACGTCACCCTCGACGGCACCCCCCTCGCCCCCGAGGACGACAAGCAGGAGTCCAGCGTCAAGGACAGGCGGAAGAGGGCGGAGAAGAAGAAGGACAGGAAGAAGGAAAGGAAGAAGGACAAGAAGGGCGACGGGGGCTCGGAGAAGGCGGACGGGCCGACCGAGTGGCCCCTCGGGGCGCAGATCGGGATCGGCAACACCCTTCTCGAACTCACGCGTTACACCCCGCCGAACGCCGCCCTGAAGTGGTCCGACGACGGCATCGGGCTGGACTACAACCGGCCCCCGCGGCTGCGCCCGCCCGAGCGGCAGACCACCTTCCGGCTGCCCTCGGCACCCCGCGAGTACGAGGCCCGGCCGCTGCCCTGGCTGATGGCGCTGACCCCGCTGGTCGGTGCCGTCGTGTCGGTGATGATCTTCCAGCGCTGGTACTACCTGATCATGGCCGCGCTGAGCCCGGTCCTGCTCTTCGCGAACTACTACAACGACAAGAAGCACGGGCGTAAGTCCCACGCCAAGCAGGTCAAGGAGTACGAGGAGCAGAAGGAGCGGATCGAGAAGGACGCTCAGGACGCCCTCGTCGCCGAGCGGAACGACCGGCGGCACGCCATACCCGACCCTGCCACCGTCCTCGCCCTGGGGACCGGGCCGCGTACCCGGCTGTGGGAGCGGCGGCGTACCGACCGCGACCATCTGCTGCTCCGCGTGGGGACCGGGCAGTTGCCCTCCGAGGTCGTCCTCGACGACCCCGAGCAGGACGACCACCGCCGCCAGGTGACCTGGAGGATCGAGGACGCCCCGGTCGCGCTGCACCTGCGCACCCTCGGTGTCGTCGGCATGGCAGGCCCCGGTGACTCCGCCCGGGCGCTGGGGCGTTGGGCCGTCGCGCAGACCGCGGCGCTGCACAGCCCGATGGACGTGCAGTTCTACGTGCTGAGCGAGAACGCCGCGCGGGAGTCCTGGGACTGGGTGCGCTGGCTGCCGCACGCCCGGCCGTCCGGCGGGCAGGACGTCAACGCGCTGGTCGGGACGGACGCCGAGACCGTCGGCGCCCGGATCGGGGAGCTGACGCAGATCCTCGACGCCCGCAAGAAGGCCGCCGAGCAGAACAGGTCGCAGGGCTCGACCTTCAGCGACCCGGACATCGTGGTGGTGTGGGACGGGTCGCGGCGGCTCAGGTCCCTCCCCGGCGTCGTACGGCTGCTGCGCGAGGGGCCGTCGGTGTCCATGTTCGCCATCTGCCTCGACGCCGAGGAGCGGTTCCTGCCCGGCGAGTGCCAGGCGTACGTCGTGGCCGAGCCGAAGGCCGAGGAGCACGAGCCGGACCGGCGGGTCCAGCAGCGGGCCCGGCAGGCACAGCCGGCACAGCAGGCGGCCGGGGGTTTCCCCTCCTTCCAGGCCTGGCACGCCACCGCCTCGCAGCCCGAACAGGCAGAGCGGGCCGATAAGTTGCGGCTGCGCGTGGAGGAGGCCGGTGCCGAGCGGCTGCAGGACGTACGGCCCGACTTCGTCTCCCCCGCCTGGTGTCTGCGCCTGGCCCGGTCGCTGTCGCCGCTGCGGGACATCAGCGGCGAGACCGAGGACTCGGCCCTGCCGGGCTCCAGCCGGCTGCTGGACGTGCTGCGGCTGGAGCCGCCGACGAGCGAGGCGATCGTGGCGCGCTGGCGGATGGGCGGGCAGTCGACGCTCGCCGTGATCGGTGAGTCGTACGACGGGCCGTTCGGGATCGACATCCGCAAGGACGGTCCGCACGGCCTCATCGCCGGTACGACCGGATCGGGCAAGTCGGAGCTGCTGCAGACGATCGTGGCGGCGCTGGCGGTGGCGAACACGCCCGAGAACATGACGTTCGTGCTGGTCGACTACAAGGGTGGCGCGGCCTTCAAGGACTGTGTGCATCTGCCGCACACCGTCGGCATGGTGACCGACCTCGACGCCCATCTCGTGGAGCGCGCGCTGGAGTCGCTCGGTGCCGAGCTGCACCGGCGCGAGCACATCCTGGCCGCCGCCGACGCCAAGGACATCGAGGACTACCAGGATCTGGTGCGCCGGGACCCCTCGCACCGGCCGGTGCCCCGACTGCTCATCGTCATCGACGAGTTCGCCTCGATGGTGCGCGACCTGCCCGACTTCGTGACGGGGCTGGTGAACATCGCCCAGCGCGGCCGTTCCCTCGGTATCCACCTGCTGCTGGCGACGCAGCGGCCGTCCGGCGTGGTCTCCCCGGAGATCCGCGCCAACACCAACCTGCGGATCGCGCTGCGCGTGACGGACGGCGGCGAGTCGACAGACGTCATCGACTCGCCCGAGGCCGGGCACATCTCGAAGAGCACGCCGGGCCGTGCGTACGCCCGGCTCGGGCACGCCTCCCTGGTCCCCTTCCAGTCGGGACGCGTCGGTGGCCGGCGGCCCGGCGCGGCCGACCCGGCCGCGCTGATGCCCTGGGTGTCCCCGCTGACCTGGGAGGATCTCGGCCGGGCCGCGCTGGCCAAGCCGAAGGCCGAGGCGCGGGAGGACGAGGAGATCACCGACCTGAAGGTCCTGGTCGACACGATCCGGGACGCCAACCGCGCGCTCGGCATCCCGCCCCAGCACAGCCCGTGGCTGCCCGCCCTGGACGAGACGCTGCTGCTGGACGAGATCGAGGTGCCCGCGTTCGCCGGTGGTCCCGGGAAGCTGGCCCCCGCCCCGTACGGCATCGAGGACCTGCCCGCCAGCCAGTCGCGCCGCCCGGTCGTGGTGGACTTCTCGACCTTCGGGCACCTGATGATCGGCGGTGCCCCGCGCAGCGGCCGCTCGCAGGTGCTGCGCACCCTGGCCGGCTCGATCGCCCGCACCCACTCCGTGGCCGACGTGCACCTGTACGGCATCGACTGCGGCAACGGCGCGCTCAACGCCCTGACGCGGCTGCCGCACTGCGGGGCGGTCGTCGGACGCAACCAGACCGAGCGGGTGGTGCGGCTGGTCAACCGGCTCAAGGGCGAGATGAACCGCCGTCAGGACGTGCTGTCGGAGAAGGGGTTCGCGGACATCGGGGAGCAGCGGGCGTCGGTCGCCGAGGACGAGCGGCTGCCGCACATCGTGGTGCTGCTGGACCGCTGGGAGGGCTGGGTGCCCACGCTGGGCGAGATCGACCACGGCTCGCTCACGGACGAGTTGCAGACGATGATGCGCGAGGGTGCGAGCGTCGGCATCCACCTCGTCCTCACCGGTGACCGGACGCTGCTGGTGGGCCGTATCGCCACGCTCACCGAGGACAAGTACGGTCTGCGGCTGGCGGACCGGAGCGACTTCTCGGCGCTGGGGATCCCGGTGCGCAAGGTGCCGGAGGAGATTCCGCCGGGCCGTGCCTTCCGCAACGAGTCCGGTACCGAGACGCAGTTCGCGCTGCTCGCCGAGGACACGAGTGGTCAGGGCCAGGCGGCGGCGCTGGCGGCGATCGGCGAGGCGGCCACCGCGCGTGACGCCGACGTGCCGCGCTCGCGCCGTCCGTTCCGCGTGGACAGCCTGCCCAGCCGGATCTCCTTCCCGGAGGCGTGGGAGCTGCGCGACCCGGACGCGTCCCGCTCGCGGCTGTACGGTCTGGCCGGTATCGGCGGCGACGAGATCGTCGGCTTCGGGCCCGATCTCGCCGAGGGCGTACCGGCGTTCGTCATCGCGGGTCCGGCCAAGTCGGGCCGCTCGACGGTGCTGCTGAACTTCGCGCACTCGTTCCTGGCCCAGGGCACGCGCCTGGTGATCGCGGCACCGCGCCAGTCGCCGCTGCGCGGGCTCGACGGTACGGACGGTGTGCTGAAGGTCTTCACCGGTGACGACATCGACGAGGACGACTTCGAGGAGCTGATCGACCAGGCGTCCCCGGAGGAGCCGATCGCCGTGCTCGTCGACGACGGGGAGATCCTGGAGGACTGCGACGCCGAGAGCCAGCTGAAGAAGCTGGTCTCGCGCGGCGCCGAACGCGGCCTGGCCCTGGTCATCGCCGGTGACGAGGAGGACGTGTGCAGCGGCTTCTCGGGCTGGCAGGTCGACGCGAAGAAGGCCCGCCGCGGCATCCTGCTCTCCCCGCAGGAGTCCTCCAGCGGCGACCTCATCGGCGTCCGTCTCTCCCGCAGCATGGTCGGCGGCCAGGTCGCCCCGGGCAAGGGCATGCTCCACCTCGGTGACGGGGAGTTGCGCACGGTCGTCGTCCCGGGGTGAGGCGTTGAGCGGCGGTCCGGCGAAGCCGAGGTGGAGGAAGGCGGCGGGGGCGGCGCTGCGGTACGGGCACCGGCCGGGGGCGCCCGACCGCCGCTGAGGCGAGGAAGCGGGGCCGGGGTTGCGCTGGGCTGCGTGGTGCTCCCGCGAGCCCCCGGGGGCTGTCTTGTGCTCCGCGGCTTCGCCGCCCTGCTGATGCCGTACTGGCCCATGAGTAGGCCGCGCGGGTCGTCCGCTACCGCACTTTCGACAGCCGGGCCTGCGGGCGTCCCGACTCCGCGCTCTCCGAGCGGTACTGCAGATCGTCGCCGGTCGGGATGAGGCGGACGGTGGTGGGGGCCGGGTTGCAGCCGCTGTGGTTGGTCTTCGCGCCGACCGACGTGGCGACCAGCTCCTTCTTCGTGACCTGCTTGAGGGTGAGGACGTCGACGCAGACGCCGCCGAGCTGGTCGGTCTGGCGCAGGCGGCCCAGCTCCTGGCCGACGGCGGCCCGCTGGACGGTGATCCGGAAGGCGCCGAGCGGCAGCCTGCCGTCCAGGGCGGTGCCCTGACCCTCCCAGGTGCCGAGGTAGGCGGCGGGCACCGTACCGGACGGGGCGGAGCTCGCGGTCGCCCCGGGCGGTGAGTAGGCGTCGCCGCTGCCCGAACCCGCGTCGTCGCCGCCGCCCCCGCCCGGCAGCAGGTCGAGGACGAGGACCGATCCGATGGTCACGGCCGCCATCGCTCCGGCGACGGCCAGCGCGACGGTGCAGCTCAGCTTCCGCACCCGCCCCTCGCCCTCGGACGCGGAGGTGGCGGCGACGGAGACGGAGACCTTGCCCGGCCGTCGGCCGGCGGCGGGGACGGCCGTCTCGTCCCGCCCTTGTGCGTCACGGGGTTGGGACTCGTCCGCGGGTGCCGGGGCGGACGAGGCGGGCGAGCCTGGCGGGGCCGACGGGGAGGCCGGTGAGCCCGGTGAGTCCGGCGGAGCCGACGGGGAGGCCGCCGAGGCCGGTGAACCCGGCGGAGCCACCGGGGAAGCCGCCGAGGCCGGTGAACCCGACGGGGCCACCGGGGAAGCCGCCGAGGCCGGTGAACCCGACGGGGCCACCGGGGAAGCCGCCGAGGCCGTCGGCCCGTTCATCACCGGCGGCGGCCCGAACACCCCCGCGACCGGAGGCCCGGGCACCCCCGCGACCCCCACGGCCCCGCCCGTCTCCGCATCTGCCACCGACGGACGGCTGAACCCCACCGGCCCCGAGGGCGCGCCCGTCCCCGTCGCCTCCAGGTTCAGCAGGCGCACGGCGCTGCGGCTCACCTGCTCCACCAGCGTCCCCGGCAGCCACCCGCCCGCCACCAGCCGGGCCGCCCCCTCGGGGGCGAGCCGCCGGGCCAGTTCCGCGGGGGCCGGCCGCGCGCCCGGGTCCTTGGCCAGGCAGGCCGCCGTCAGCGAGCGCAACTCGCCTTCCAGGAGACCGAGTTCTGGCTCCTCGTGCACCACCTTGTAGAGCAGGGCGGCCGAGGAGTCACCGGGAAAGGGCGGTTCGCCGGTCGCCGCGTACGCGAGGACCGCGCCCAGGGAGAAGACGTCCGCCGCGCCGGTGACGCCCTTGCCGAGGATCTGCTCGGGCGACATGTAGCCGGGCGAGCCGACGGAGACGCCGGTGGACGTCAGGGACGCCGTACCGTCGGTGGCCCGGGCGATGCCGAAGTCGATCAGCAGCGGCCCGTCCAGGGTGAGCAGGACGTTCGACGGCTTCACGTCGCGGTGGACCAGCCCCAGCTCGTGCACCGCCGCCAGCGCCTCGGCGAGCCCCGCCCCCAGCGCCCGCACGGTGTGGGCGGGCAGGGGCCCGCCGTCGGCGACCGCGGCGGACAGCGGCGGTCCGGCGGCGTACGCCGTCGCCACCCACGGCACCCGCGCGTCCGGGTCCGCGTCCAGCACGGGCGCGGTCCAGGCACCGCCCACCCGGCGCGCGGCCTCGACCTCGCGCCGGAAGCGCGCCCGGAACTCCTCGTCCAGCGCGAAGTGCGGATGCACGATCTTCACCGCGACGGTACGGCCCCCGGCGCTGCGGCCCAGGTAGACCCGGCCCACCCCTCCCCCGTAGGCGCGTGGGGGCACTCCCCACCCCGGCGCGCCTGCACCTCCCAGCAGAGTAGTGCCGGGGCACCGCCCCCCTCACGGCCGGAGCAGACCCGGCTTCACGGCGGCCCCCCTCACGGCCGGAGCAGGTCCACCTTCACGTCGGCCGGGAAGCCGGTCGTCGGGCCGACCCGCCGGGCGAACTCGGCGACCGCCTCCAGCTGGGGTCCGCCGAAGCGGAAGTCGAGGGTGGTGAAGTACCGGGCGAGGGTCTCCTCGTCGAAGGCCTCCCAGCGGGCGGCCTGCTCGGCGACCTTGCCGACCTCCTCCAGGGAGAGGTTGCGGGAGTCGAGGAACGCCGCGTGCACCTTGCGTGTGATGACCGGCTCGCGCTCGGCGTAGTCGCGGCGCGCCGCCCAGACCGCGAAGACGAACGGCAGCCCCGTCCACTCCTTCCACAGCGCGCCCAGGTCGTGCACGTCCAGGCCGAAGCGGGGCCCGTCGACCATGTTGGCCCGCAGCGCCGCGTCGCCGATGAGGACGGCGGCCTCGGCCTCCCGCATCATCAGGCTGAGGTCGGGCGGGCAGGTGTAGTAGTCCGGCTGGACGCCGTAGCGCTCGGCGAGGAGCAGCTGGGCGAGTCGGACGGAGGTGCGGGAGGTCGAGCCGAGGGCGACCCGGCGGCCGTCCAGCTGGTCCAGGGGGACCTGAGAGACGATCACGCAGGACATGACCGGGCCGTCGCAGCCGACGGCGATGTCGGGGAAGGCGACCAGGTCGTCGGCGTGCTTGAGGAACTCGACCAGGGTGACCGGACCGATGTCGAGATCGCCCTGCACCAGCTTCTCGCTGAGCTTCTCCGGGGTGTCCTTGGTGAGCTCGAAGTCGAGGAGCGTGCCCGTTCTGGCAAGCCCCCAGTACAGGGGCAGGCAGTTCAGGAACTGGATGTGGCCGACGCGCGGCCGGGTGCGAGGATTGTCCACATCGTGAGGCTAGCCCTCACGGCTCACGGGCCCGCGTCCGGCCCCGCCGTCGGGGCGCGGACCGCCGATCTCGTCCGTACCGCCAGTCGGCCGGGGGATGTTCAAACATTCGGGTGACGTGATCTTGACCCCTATTGCATTCCGGGGCCCGCGTGCTAGGCTCGTCGCAAGTTGCAGTTTGGTTTCCCTTGCAGTACAGAGCCTGCGGAGCATGTGACCGCGGGCTCTCGTCGTTCTCAGACATATGCAGTTGTGCAGAATTCTTCTTCACACTTGCTGGTTCTGGAGCAGGGCAACCCTTTTGAGCCCAAGGAGGGCTTATGGCTACCGGAACCGTGAAGTGGTTCAACGCCGAAAAGGGCTTTGGTTTCATCGCCCAGGAGGGCGGCGGCCCCGACGTCTTCGTCCACTACTCCGCGATCAATGCGCAGGGATTCCGGTCCCTGGAGGAGAACCAGCAGGTGTCTTTCGACGTCACGCAGGGTCCGAAGGGCCCGCAGGCTGAGAACGTCACGCCGGTCTGATCAGCAGTACCCAAGGAGCCCCGCGCCGCAAGGCGACGGGGCTCCTGCCCTTTTCGGGCCCTTTCGCCGGATGAATTCCGGACGAATTCGGTCTGTGGGACGGCGGACGGCCGGGGAAACACCGGAAGAACAGTGGGCCGGCCGGGGACACCTGCCGGGCGGCCGGGGATGCCGGTGGCCCGGCCGCGCTGTCAGTGGGCCGCAGTAGGGTCACGGCCCATGACCGACGCCGACTTCCTCAGTGAGACCCGTACCTTCTACGACGCCGTGGCCGAGGAGTACGCCGAGCACTTCCGGGACGCCACCACACCGCTGGACCTGGGCGTGCTGTACGGGTTCGCGGAGCTCGTGGGCGAGGGCGGCGAGGTCGCCGACCTGGGCTGCGGGCCCGGGCGGGTGACGGCGTACCTGGCGTCCCGGGGGCTGTCGGTGTTCGGGCTGGACCTGTCGGAGTCGATGCTCGCGATCGCCCGGCGCGAGCATCCCGCGCTGCGGTTCCGGCAGGGCTCGATGCTGGACCTGGACCTGCCGGACAGCTCACTGGACGGTGTCGTGGCCTGGTACTCCACCATCCACACCCCCCTGGAGCACCTGCCCGCCCTCTTCGCCGGCTTCCACCGCGTCCTGCGCCCGGGCGGGCACCTGCTCCTCGGCTTCCAGTACGGCGAGGAGCCCCGCCGCTACGAGGAGGCCTTCGGCCACCGGGTGTCCGTGAGCTTCCACCGCCGGCGGCCGGAGCGGATGGCCGCCCTGCTGGAAGAGGCCGGTTTCACCGTGCGCGCACGGACGGTACGGGAGGCCGACGAGGAGCGCGGGGAGCCCGTCCCCCAGGCGGCCCTGGTGGCCCGCAGGCCGAACGCCTAGCCCCTGCCCCGGCCGCGCTCGCACCGGCCGCGCTCGCACCGGCCGTCCCCGCGCAGTGCGCGCAGCGGCGGGCGAGCCGGCCTATCCGAGTCCGACGGCCGCGCAGTCCGCCCGGTACTTCGCCGTGCAGATGTCCTTCACCGTGTAGACGCCGTCGGTGATCACGGTCTCCTCGATGTTGTCCTTGGTGAGGGCGACCACCGGCACCAGCATCGCCGGGATGTTCTTCTGCGTCGGGCTGTCGACCGTCTCCCGGGTCAGGGCGGCGAACTCGATGGAACGGCCCTGGACCTTGGCCACGGCGATCTTCGCGGCGTTGGTCGCCTCCAGCAGGAAGGACTTGTACACGGTCATGTACTGCTCCCCGGACACCACCCGCTGCACCGCGTCCAGGTTCGCGTCCTGCCCGGTCACCGGCGGCATCCTGGTGGCGCCGGCCTCCTTGAGGGCTTCGATGACGGCACCGGCCATGCCGTCGTTGGCCGAGTAGACCGCGGCGATGTCGTTCAGTCCGACCGCCTTGATCGCCTTCTCCATGTTGGCCTTGGCGATGGCGGGCTTCCACTCCTTGGTGTCGTACTGCTCGACGATGTCGACCTGGCCCTGGAGTTCGCTCAGCGCGCCGCTCTTGAAGCGTGCCGTGTTGGGGTCGGCGGGGTCGCCGTTCATCATGACGACCTTGCTGTTCTCGGCCTTCGCGCCGAGTTCGCCGATGATCGTGCACCTGCCCGACGAGTTCGTTGTCGTGGGAGACGTACGCGTCGATGGGCCCCTCGGCGAGCCGGTCGTAGGCGACGACCGGGATGCCCGCGTCCTTGGCCTTGCGCACGTCCGGGGCGATGGCCTTGGAGTTCAGCGCGTCGACGAGGATGACGTCCACCCTGTCGGCGATCATCTGCCGGAACTGCTCGCTCTGTCGGGAGACGCTGGCCTCGGCGTTGGCGTAGCGGACCTTGCCCTGGTTGTCGGTGAGGGAGGCGACCTCCCGCTTGATGAGCGGGTAGTCGAACCTCTCGAAGCGTGCCGTGTCCCGGTCGGGCAGCAGCAGCCCCACCGTGATGTCGTTGCCCTTCTTCCCGCCGGCCGAGTCGTCACTTCCCCCGTCACCGCACGCGGCGAGGGACAGAGCCGATACGGAGACCGCCAGGCCTATGGAGAGGTGACGCACGGTGGCCCGGCGGGTGTTACGCGCTTTCACTGGTGCTGCCTTCCGATGGGGGGCATCGCGACGAGGTGGCAGAAAGCCAACGGGGAGACACCGTGCGTCGTCAAGGACCAGGTGTGAAGACTCCGCAAAGGTGACTCACCGCGCGTACAAGCCCTCCACCTCCGTCGCGAACGCGCGCAGGACCGTCTCGCGGCGGAGTTTCATCGTCGGGGTGAGGTGGCCCGCCTCCTCCGTGAAGTCCTGGGGGAGGACGGCGAAGCGGCGGATGGACTCGGGGCGGGAGACGAGCTTGTTGGCCTCGTCGACGGCGCGTTGGAGGACGGCGCGCAGGTCCTCGTCGTCGACGAGGAGGGCGGGCGGGACGGGGTGTCTGCCGTTCATGCGGCGCCAGTGGGTGATGCCCGCCTCGTCGAGGGTGATCAGCGCGGTGACGTAGGGGCGGCCGTCGCCCACGACCATGCACTGGGAGATCAGGGGGTGCGAGCGCAGCCAGTCCTCCAGGGGGGCCGGGGCGACGGACTTGCCGCCCGCGGTGATCAGGAGTTCCTTCTTGCGGCCGGTGATGGTGAGGTAGCCCTCGTCGTCCAGTTCGCCGATGTCGCCGGTGGCGAGCCAGCCGTCGGGCGCGGCGGGGACGACACCGCCGGCCTGTGGGTCCCAGTAGCCGCGCAGCACGTGGTCGCCGGCGACGAGGATCTCCCCGTCGGCGGCGATCCGGACGCGGGTGCCGGGCAACGGCCAGCCGACGGTGCCCAGTCGGGGCTTGAGGGGCGGGGTGACGGTCGCCGCGCCGGTGGTCTCCGTCAGGCCGTAGCCTTCGAAGATCTCGATGCCGGCGCCCGCGTAGAACGCGGCGAGGCGGCGGCCCAGCGGGGAGCCGCCGCAGATGGCGTAGCGGACCCGGCCGCCCATGGCGCTGCGGATGCGGCGGTAGACCAGCGGGTCGTAGAAGGCGCGGGCGGCCTTCAGGGCGCGGGAGGGTCCGGGGCCGCTGCCCGACTGCCGGGCCTCCACCGCCTCTCCGTAGCGCTGCGCCACCGCCGCCGCCCGGTCGAAGGACGTGGCCCGGCCGCTCGCCTCGGCCTTGGCGCGGGCGGAGTTGAAGACCTTCTCCAGCATGTACGGGATGGCCAGCAGGCAGGTCGGCCGGAAGCCGGCGAGGTCCGGGAGCAGGTCGTCGGCCTTGATGCTCGGCGCGTGCCCGAGCCGGACGCGGGCGCGGACGCAGGCGACCGCGACCATGCGGCCGAACACGTGGGACATGGGCAGGAACAGCAGGACCGAGGCCTCTTCGCTGGTCCTGGCCCTGAAGACGGGGTAGAGCAGTTCGATGGCGTTGTCGACCTCGGCGAAGAAGTTGCCGTGGGTGAGCGCGCAGCCCTTGGGGCGGCCGGTGGTGCCGGAGGTGTAGATGAGGGTGGCGAGGGTGTCGGGGCCGAGCATGCCGCGCCGCACCTCGACCTCCTGGTCGGTCAGGTGCGCCCCGGCCTCCGCGAGCCGGTCCACGTGGCCCTTCTCCACGACCCATACGTGCTTGAGGTCGGGAAGGCGTTCGCGCTCGGGGCCGAGGGCCGCGGCCTGTGCGGTCGTCTCGGTGAGGAGCGCGACGGCGCCGGAGTCCTGGAGGATCCAGCGGGCCTGGAAGACGGAGGAGGTGGGATAGACGGGGACGGTGACCAGTCCGGCGGCCCAGGCGGCGAAGTCCAGGACGGTCCACTCGTAGATCGTGCGGGCCATGACGGCGACCCGGTCGCCCGGCATCAGACCCTCGGCGATCAGCCCCTTCGCCACGGCCTGCACCTGTCCGGCGAACCGGGCCGCGGTGACGTCGTTCCAGTGCCCGTCGGCGTCCTTGCGGCTGAGCGCCACCGCGTCCGGGGACGCGCTCGCGTTGTCGAACGGCAGGTCGGCGAGCGAGCCGTGCGTCCACGGCGGTGCCAGCGGCGGCACGGACGCCTCCCGCACCGCTCCGTCGAGCCGCTTGGTCTCGGGCTCGACCAGGACCGGTCCGCCGTACACGTCGCCGTAGGCGGAGGAGGGATACGCAGTGGACACGGGCGGCTCCTGGGGCGTGCAGCGAAGGACTGCTTGCTGCATGACGTACGTGCCTCGCACGCCGAGGCGCTCAACCGGCTGAACCCCCAGAAAGGGGTTACTGCCGGCAGGAAGGGGATCCTACGGCGCTCACGTGGCGGCCATGTGCGGGTCCGGGGATGGTCCGGGGCCAGGCCTGTGCAATCTCGGAGGTTACGTGAGGGTCTTTCAGGTTCCGCGTCCCGCCGGTTCAGGCCCGCTCCAGGATCGCCGTCACGCCCTGCCCTCCCGCCGCGCAGACGGAGATCAACCCCCGTGCGGGCGCGTCCCGTTCGGCGAGCAGCTTGGCCAGGGTGGCCACGATCCGGGCACCGGTGGCGGCGAAGGGGTGGCCGGTGGCGAGAGAGGAGCCGGCGACGTTCAACCGGGCCCGGTCGACCGTGCCGAGGCCCCGCTTCTCCCAGGCCGCGAGGGTGGCCAGCACCTGGGAGGCGAACGCCTCGTGGATCTCGACGAGGTCGAAGTCGTCCAGACCGAGACCGGCCCGCTCCAGCATGCGCGGGACCGCGTACGCCGGCGCCATGAGCAGGCCGTCCTCACCGTCCGCGACGTCCCCGCCGACGAAGTCGACGGCCGCGGTCTCGTACGCGGTGAGGTAGGCCAGCGGCTCCAGTCCGCGCTCGCGGGCCCAGTCCTCGCTGGCCAGCAGCACGGTCGCCGCGCCGTCGGTGAGCGGGGTCGAGTTCCCCGCCGTCATGGTCGGTTCGGGGTGGTCCAGGCCGAACACCGGCTTGAGGGCTGCGAGTTTGTCCACCGTCGAGCCGGGGCGCAGGTTCTGGTCCCGGGCGAGTCCGCGGAAGGGCATCACCAGGTCCTGGAAGAAGCCGCGTTCGTACGCCGCCGCCAGCCGCTGGTGGCTGGTCGCGGCGAGTTCGTCCTGCGCCGCGCGGCCGATGCCCCAGGCCCGTGCGGTGACGGCGGCGTGTTCGCCCATGGACAGACCGGTGCGCGGCTCGGCGTTGCGCGGGATCTCGGGGACGAGGTGGCCCGGGCGCACCTTCGCCAGGGCCTTCATCCGTCCGCCGAGCGTTTTCGCCCGGCGGGCTTCCAGCAGGATCCGGCGCAGGGAGTCGTTGACGCCGAGGGGCGCGTCGCTCGCGGTGTCCGCGCCGCCCGCGATCGCCGAGTCGGTCTGCCCGAGGGCGATCTTGTTGGCGGCGGCGATGACGGCCTGGAGGCCGGTGCCGCAGGCCTGCTGGATGTCGTAGGCGGGGGTGCGCGGGTGGAGCTTCGAGCCGAGGACGGTCTCGCGGGCCAGGTTGAAGTCGCGGCTGTGCTTGAGGACCGCGCCGGCGACGAACTCGCCGACGGCCCCGGGTCCGCCCAGGTCGTACCGCTCGACCAGGCCGTCCAGGGCGGCGGTGAGCATCTGCTGGTCGGAGGCGGTGGCGTACGGGCCGTCGGAGCGGGCGAAGGGGATGCGGGCTCCGCCGACGATCGCCACGCGCCGGACCGACGGCGACAGCTGCTGGGGACTCATCTCGACCTGCTCCTCGCCCGTGACATGGTCTTACCTCCGGTAACATTACTCCAGAGTAAGAAGGATTGCCCCCGCACAGCCCTCAAGCGCCCCCGTACAGCCTGCATCGGAACTGGGAGTTGGCATGGCCGACCGCTATCTACGCTTCACGGGTACCGCGCCCGGCCGTTTCCTCACCCGCAGGCTCGGGCTGCCGCAGCCCGCGGCGCTGGTCCGCTGGTCGCCCGAGCGCCCCGCCCTGGAGGGGGGCCTGCGCCACCTGACCGCGGGGGCGTCCGCCCTGGACCTGGCACCGGTCCTCGCCCGGACCGGACTCGGCCCGGCCGGTCCGCAGCGGGCGGCCGCCGTCGTCCTGGACGCGACCGGGGTGCGGGACGTCGAGGGCCTGGCCGCGGTGCACGCGGCGCTGCACCCGGTCGTGGGGTCGGTCGTCCCGAGCGGCCGCGTGCTGGTGCTCGGCGCGCCGCTCGACCCGGCCGACCACCACCAGGCCGCGGCCCAGCAGGCCCTGGAGGGCTTCACACGCTCGCTCGGCAAGGAGATCGGCCGGGGCAGGACGGTGAACCTGGTCCGGCTGACGGACGCGGCAGCCGCCGAGTCGACGCTCCGGTTCCTGCTGTCGCCGAAGTCGGCCTATGTGAGCGGCCAGGTCATCGAGGTGGGACCGCTCCGGGAGCCCTCCGCCACCCCGGACTGGGACCGTCCCCTGGCCGGCCGCACCGCCCTGGTCACCGGCGGCGCCCGGGGCATCGGTGAGGCCGTCGCGGAGACGCTCGCGCGGGACGGTGCCCATGTCGTCGTCCTCGACGTGCCGCGGGCCGAGCAGGACGCCCGGCGCGTCGCCGGGCGGATCGGCGGCACGGCCCTGCCGCTCGACATCACCGCCGCCGACGCGGGCGCGCGGATCGCCGAGGCCCTCCCCGACGGCCTGGACCTGCTGATCCACAACGCGGGCATCACCCGCGACCGGCGGCTGGTGAACACGCCGGCCGAGCGCTGGGCCGCCGTGCTGGAGGTGAACCTGGCGAGCGTGCTGCGCACGACGGACACCCTGCTCGAGGCCGGCACGCTCAAGCGCGGCGGCTCCGTCGTCGCGACGGCCTCGATCGCCGGTCTCGCCGGGAACGCGGGCCAGACCAACTACGGGGCGAGCAAGGCGGGCGTCGTCGGCCTGGTCCGCTCCCTCGCCCCGCGTGCGCTCGACGAGCACGGCGTGACGGTCAACGCGGTGGCGCCCGGCTTCATCGAGACGAAGATGACGGCCGCCGTCCCGCTGTTCATCCGCGAGGCCGGCCGCCGGATGAACTCCCTGGCGCAGGGCGGTCTCCCGGCCGACGTCGCCGAGACGACCGCCTGGCTCGCCCACCCCGCCTCGGGCGCGGTCAACGGCCAGGTCGTGCGCGTCTGCGGCCAGAGCCTGCTGGGGGCCTGATGGCCGGCGCCGCTCTCGTCCTCACCGGGTCCCCCTCCCTCGCCCCGCTGCTGGCCCGCGGTGCCCTGCTGTCCCCCTTCAAACGGCCCGCCCCGGACGCGGAGTTCCCGCGCACCCGGCTCGTGCTGCCCGGCCTGCGGGTCGACCTCGGGCGGCTCGCGGCGTACGAGCGGGTGTGCGGCTTCCCCACCGGCGAGGACGCGCTGCCGGTGACCTATCCGCACGTGCTGGGGTTCCCGCTGGCCATGCGGCTGCTGAGCGAGCGGGCCTTCCCGCTGCCGCTGCTCGGGCTGGTCCACACGTCGGTCACGGCCACCCGGCACGCGAGGATGCCCGCCACCGGCACGTACGAGCTCGCCGTCCACGTCGAAGGGCTGGCCGCGCACCGGCGCGGCACCCAGGCCACGGTCGTCACCGAGGCGCGCGCCGGCGGGGACGTCGTGTGGGAGTCGCGGAGCACGTACCTGGCACGGCACGGGCGTCCCACGGGGGCCCGCCAGGAGGACGAGGCGCGCAAGCCGCTGCCCGCCGTCGCCGAGTGGCGGCTCGCCGGGGACGTCGGGCGCCGCTACGGGGCCGCGTCGGGGGACCGCAACCCGATCCACCTCCACCCGCTCACCGCCCGGCTGTTCGGCTTCCCGCGGGCCATCGCGCACGGCATGTGGACGGTGGCCCGCTGCCTCGCCGCGCACGGCACACCCGACTCCTGCCGCGTCCGGGCGGACTTCAGGGCACCGGTGCTGCTCCCGGGGACGGTGACCTACGCGGCGGACGACCGCGGCCGGTTCGAACTGCGGGGCCGGGGCGATCGCCTCCACGTCACGGGGGACGTCTACCCGGCGTGAGACTCCGGCTGCTCCTCCGGGGGCTGCCAGGGCCGTCCCTCCATGAGGTCCCCGAGGCCGGCCCAGGCGAAGTTCATCATGGTCGCGGCGGCCTGGCGGGCGGTGACGCCCGGGGTGGCGTTGGCCCAGGCCGCCAGGGACTCGGCGGCGCCGACCAGGGCCTCGGCGAGCCCGGCGACCTCCCGCTCGGGCAGGTCCGGGTCCCGGTGCGCCTCGCGGGCGCCGGCGAGGATCAGCTGCGTCACGAACACGACGATCTCCTCGCGCATCGCGGCGACTTCGGCGGCGAAGGGCTCGCCGTGCGTACGGGCCTGGAGGTGCAGGATCGACCAGGCGTCGGGGTTCTGGGCGGTGTGCGCGAAGAACGCGCCGAGACCCTCCCACAGTTGCCGGTCGGCGGGCAGGTCCCGCCGGACACCGGCGCGCACCGCCTCGACGAGGGCCTCGGCCTCCCGGCGGATGCAGGCCGTGAAGAGGTCTTCCTTGGAATTGAGGTACAGGTAGACCAAGGGCTTGGACACGCCCGCCAGTTCGGCGATCTCGTCCATCGAGGCGGCCATGTAGCCGCGCTGGCCGAAGATGCGCACGGCGGCGTCCAGCATCTGCTGTTCACGGACCGCACGCGGCATCCGCTTCGTCTTCACGGCACCCATACCGCTTAGCGTACGGGCCCCCCGGCCGGCGCTCCGTCGGATGAACCGATGGAGGGCCGGCCGGGGGGCCTCACCACGCCAGTGCGCCGGTGCGCCAGGACGCCGGTGCGTCAGGCGGCGGCGGGCACCCGCCCGGGCCGCGCGTCACGCGGCTCGTCGTCCAGGGCGAGGGCGGATCCGTCGGCCGTGGCGTAGGCGTCGCGGTCGAGCAGGTTCTCGCGGGCCGAGACCAGGACCGGGATCAGCGCCTGCCCGGCGACGTTGGTCGCGGTGCGGATCATGTCGAGGATCGGGTCGATCGCGAGCAGCAGGCCCACACCCTCCATCGGCAGGCCGAGGGTGGACAGGGTCAGGGTCAGCATGACCGTCGCGCCGGTGAGACCGGCCGTGGCGGCGGAGCCGACCACCGAGACGAACGCGATCAGCAGGTAGTCGCCGACGCCCAGCTGGATGTCGAAGATCTGGGCGACGAAGATCGCGGCGATGGCCGGGTAGATCGCGGCGCAGCCGTCCATCTTGGTCGTGGCGCCGAACGGCACGGCGAAGGAGGCGTACTCCTTCGGCACGCCGAGCCGCTCGGTGACCTTCTGCGTCAGCGGCATGGTGCCCACGGACGAGCGGGAGACGAAGGCCAGCTGGATCGCGGGCCAGGCGCCCTTGAAGAACTGGACGGGGTTGGCCTTGGCGACGGTGGCGAGCAGCGTCGGGTAGACGCCGAACATCACGAGGAGGCAGCCGATGTAGATGTCGGCGGTGAACGTCGCGTACTTGCCGATCAGGTCCCAGCCGTAGGTGGCGATGGCGTAGCCGATCAGGCCGATCGTGCCGAGCGGGGCGAGCCGGATGACCCACCACAGCGCCTTCTGCAGCAGGCTGAGGACGGACTCGCTCAGGGTGAGGATCGGCTGGGCCTTCTCGCCGAGCTGGAGGGCGGCGATACCGGCGACGGCGGCCATGAAGACGATCTGCAGGACGTTCAGCTGGGTGAACGGCGTGATGACGTCGGTCGGCACGATGCCGGTGAGGAAGTCGATCCAGGAGCCGGTGGTCTGGGGCTTCGCGCCGTCCTTGGGCGTGAGGCCGGTACCGGAGCCGGGGTTGGTCACCAGGCCGATGACGAGGCCGATACTCACCGCGATCAGCGACGTGATCATGAACCAGAGGAGGGTGCGCGAGGCCAGGCGGGCCGCGTTGTTGACCTTCCGCAGGTTGGTGATCGAGACCAGGATCGCGAAGAAGACGAGCGGTGCGACGGCCAGCTTCAGCAGGCCGATGAAGGTGTCACCGACCTTCTCCAGGGTGGTGACCAGCCAGGACAGGTCCTGGCTGCGGGCGAGCCAGCCGAGCAGGGCGCCCAGGACGAGGCCGGAGAGTATCTGGACCCAGAAGGGGACGTTGAAGAACTTCAGACGTGGGGACACGCGACTGACTCCGTTGGGGGACGCGTAACGGGGGGACTGACGTGGGCGGCGGGGGTTGCGTTACGTCAGGAACGACAGAAAGCGGACGCGCACCGACAGAGATCCACGTGCAGCCGTGCCACGAGCGGAGCGCTCAGGGGCGAATGAGGCACGACTGCTGACTTCATACCAGGACCTTAACACCTGAGCTTTGAGGACCCCAAAGCCTGGCTTTGATAGGTGACGGGTCACACACGCCCATACAAGGCAAAGCGCCCCGTGTCCGCGCATGTGCGGAAACGGGGCGCTGTTCGCCTGCGGAGGGGACCTTACGAGGTCTGCCCCTGGGCCCGGGCGGTGTCGTCGGCGACGTCCTCCTGGTTGCGGTTGGCGTCCAGGTTGGCCTTCATCCGCTCGACGCGCTGCGCGACCTGGATGGACGCCCGGTCGCGCTCCTTGCGCAGCACGACGAAGCTGATCGGCGCGGAGATCAGCAGCGCGAGCAGCACGACCCACAGGCCGTTGCTGTCGCCCAGGCCGCGCGGGGCGAGGCCCGAGTAGACGGCGCCCCAGACGACCACGAGGCAGCCCACGAAGACACCGAGGCGCATCAGCGTGTAGCGGAGCATCTCAATCCACTCTTCCGTTTCGAACGGCCGGAACACACCCAAAGGGGCACCGTCCAGTGAAGCACGCCGGAGGGCCGATCTCGCAGGGGGGTCAGAGCAGGGGTCAGTGCAGCGGGAGCAGCATGATCACGTCGTCGCGGTCGTCGCCCGGCGCGACCCGGATGGCGCCCGGGATCCGGCCGACCTCCTTGTAGCCGCACGAGGCGTAGAACCGCTCCAGGCCGAGTCCGCCGCGGCAGGTCAGCCGGATCGCCTCGATCCCGCCGATCCCGCGGGCGGCGTCGGCGGCCGCGGCGAGCAGATCACGGCCGTAGCCCCGGCCCTGGTGACGCGGGTGCACCATCACCGTGTACAGCCACAGCCAGTGCGTCATCAGGCGGTGCGTGTTGAAGGTGAGGAACGCGGTCGCCGCGACCCGCCCCTCCTCGTCGTGCCCGACGAGCAGCCGGACCTGCCCCTCGACCATGGACGCGAGGTGCTTGACCAGCTGCGGCCGGATGTCCTCACGCGTCACCGGGGGCACGAAGCCGACGGCCCCGCCCGCGTTGGAGACATCGGTCCACAGGCCGAGGATGCCGTCGCGAAGCTCCGGGGTGACGGCCGGGTCCAGCGTGAAGGTAAGGGGCATGTGGGGATTGTAGCTATTACGACAGGGCCTGTGCCGCCACTTCCAAGTCCGAAACCAGCCCCTGGTAGGCCGCCTCCCGGTCGTCGGAGCGCAGCACCGCCGAGGGATGCACGGTCGGCACCAGCCGCTCCGGCCGCCCGTGGATCTCCTCCTCCAGCACGGTCCCGCGCACCTGGGTGACCCGGAACGAGGACCCGAGCAGCGCCTTCCCGGCGGTGGCCCCCAGCACGACGATCAGCTCCGGTTCCACGACCGCCAGCTCGGCGGCGAGCCAGGGCCCGCAGGCGGTCATCTCCCGCAGGGTCGGCGCCTTGTGGATCCGCCGCTTGCGCGGCTCGGCCTGGGTGAACTTGAAGTGCTTCACGGCGTTGGTGACATAGGCCTCGCCGGGGTCGATGCCGGCTTCCGCCAGGGCCCGGTCGAGCAGCTTCCCCGCGGGCCCGACGAACGGCTTCCCCTGCCGGTCCTCCTGATCCCCGGGCTGCTCCCCCACGAGCATCACCCGGGCGCCGCTGTCCCCGGCCCCGAAGACGGTCTGGGTGGCGTCCCGGTGCAGCGGACACCCCCGGCAGCCGGCGGCGGCCCGGCGCAAGGCGGCCAACCCACCCCGCCCGGGCACGAAGGGCTCAGCGGTGTAGGCGTCTTCCGGCGCCCCGGTGGCAACCATGCCGGCCGGGTACCCACCTCCGGGGCGCGGGGAACTGCGCGACCAGCCCCCACGCACCCGCACCCGCACCCGCACCCGGAATCGACGACGTCACACCCGCATCGGCTGTGGTGACTCGCGCCGCAGCGGGTCGGGCCCGTCGTACTCGCGGATGATCTCGTACCGCGTGTTGCGCTCAACGGGCCGGAACCCGGCGTCGCGAATGAGATCCAGCAGATCCTCACGCGTCAGCTTGTTCGGCGTGCCGAAGTTGTCCGCGTCGTGCGTGATCTTGTACTCGACGACCGACCCGTCCATGTCGTCGGCGCCGTGCTGCAGCGCCAGTTGCGCGGTCTGCACGCCGTGCATCACCCAGAAGACCTTCACGTGCGGCACGTTGTCGAACAGCAGCCGCGACACCGCGAACGTCTTCAGCGCCTCGGCGCCCGTCGCCATCTGCGTGCGCGCCTGGAGCCGGTTGCGGACCTTGCCGTCCTTCATGTCCACGAAGTCGTGCTGGTAGCGCAGCGGGATGAAGACCTGGAAGCCACCGGTCTCGTCCTGCAGCTCACGCAGCCGCAGCACGTGGTCCACCCGGTGCCGCGGCTCCTCGATGTGCCCGTACAGCATCGTGCACGGGGTCTTCAGGCCCTTCTCGTGCGCCAGCCGGTGGATCCGGGACCAGTCCTCCCAGTGCGTGCGGTGGTCCACGATGTGCTGCCGGACCTCCCAGTCGAAGATCTCCGCACCACCGCCGGTCAGCGACTCCAGGCCCGCGTCGATGAGCTCGTCCAGGATCTCCGACGCGCTCATCCCCGAGATGGTCTCGAAGTGGTGGATCTCGGTGGCCGTGAAGGCCTTCAGTGACACGTGCGGCAGGGCCGCCTTGAGCTCCCGCAGCGACCGCGGGTAGTACCGCCACGGCAGGTTCGGGTGGAGCCCGTTGACGATGTGCAGCTCGGTGAGGTTCTCCGACTCCATCGCCTTGGCGAGCTTGACGGCCTCCTCGATGCGCATCGTGTACGCGTCCTTCTCCCCCGGCTTGCGCTGGAAGGAGCAGTACGCGCAGGAGGCCGTGCACACGTTCGTCATGTTGAGGTGACGGTTGACGTTGAAGTGCACCACGTCGCCGTTCTTGCGCGTGCGCACCTCGTGCGCGAGGCCGCCGAGCCAGGCCAGGTCGTCCGACTCGTACAGCGCGATGCCGTCCTCACGGGTCAGGCGCTCACCGGCCCTGACCTTCTCCTCCAGCTCGCGCTTGAGCCCGAGATCCATGCCCACACCTTTCTACGGAGACGTCCCCAACCGTACGACTAGACCTCTTCGGGCAGTTCCCCGACCCGGTTCTCCCACTTCGTGGAGAGCACGATGGTGGTACGGGTCCGGGAGACGCCCTTGGTCCCGCTGAGCCGTCGGATGATCTTCTCCAGGCCGTCCACGTCCGCCGCCCGCACCTTGAGCATGTACGAGTCGTCGCCCGCGATGAACCAGCAGTCCTCGATCTCCGACAGGTCCCGCAGCCGCTGCGCCACGTCCTCGTGGTCGGTGGCGTCGGACAGGGAGATGCCGATGAGGGCGGTGACGCCGAGGCCGAGGGAGGCCGCGTCGACGGTGGCCCGGTAGCCGGTGATGACACCGGCCGCCTCCAGCCGGTTGATGCGGTCGGTGACGCTGGGTCCCGACAGGCCGACGAGGCGTCCCAGCTCCGCGTAGGAGGCCCGGCCGTTCTCCCTCAGGGCCTGGATGAGCTGCCTGTCCACCGCGTCCATTGCGATCGAAGCCTTCCGCTGAAGTTGTCTGTGGTCCGATGAGTTCCGGTGTGCCCGCTCAGCCGGCGCGGTGCGCTCCGCCGCCGAGTTCACCTTGCCAACGGCGGTAGAGCGTGTGCGGCACGCCCGCCGCGTCGAGTACGCGTCCGGCGACGAAGTCCACCAGGTCCTGGATGTGCGTCGCGCCCGCGTAGAAGGCGGGTGAGGCGGGCACGACCGTCGCGCCCGCGTCGTCGAGGGTGACCAGGTGCCGCAGGGTCTGGCCGTTCAGCGGGGTCTCCCGTACGGCCACGATCAGCTTGCGTCCCTCCTTGAGGGTCACGCTCGCCGCCCGCTGCAACAGGTCCTTCGACAGCCCGAGCGCGACCCCGGCCACGCTCGCCGTCGAGGCGGGCACGATGAGCATGCCCTTGGTGGGGTACGACCCCGAGGAGGGTCCGGCGGCCAGGTCGCCGGCGCTCCAGTGCCGGACGGCGTCGAGGTCGACGGAGAAGGTGTCCGGCTTGCCGTCGGCGCCCCGGGACAGCCATTCCCGCAGGTCGGCCTGCCAGTGGGCGTCCCGGAAGGAGATCCCGGTCTCGTCGAGGAGGGTGAGCCGGGAGGCCCGGGACACCACGAGGTCGACGCTTTCGCCGGCGTCGAGCAGGGCCCGCAGCACGGCGGCGGCATACGGGGTGCCGGAGGCGCCGGACACCCCTACGATCCAAGGCGTACGCGGCGTCTCGCCTGGCTTGACTGGGTTCACGACTCCGAGCCTATCCGGCGTCGCGGGGTGGGAACCGGCCCAGGGGTGCGGGCCGTTGCACGGAGAGGACGAGTGAGCACTGGGGGTCGCCATGCCGGGTCCGCGTGAAGGGTGGTCGACGGGGGACCGCGCGCTGGCCGCGGGCAAGCTGATGCTGGCCTGGATCGCGCTGCTGTGGTTGCTGGAAGCGGTCGACGTGGCGACGGGTCACGCGCTGGACCGCTTCGGCATCACCCCGCGCGACCCGTCCGAGCTGGCCGACGTCGTCCCGTCGGCCTTCCTCCACTTCGGTTTCGCGCACCTGGCGTCGAACACGCTGCCGCTGCTGGTCCTGGGCTTCCTGGCGGCGCTGGCGGGCCTGCGCCGCTTCCTGCTCGTCTGCGCGCTGATCGTCCTCGTCGACGGCCTGGGCGTGTGGCTCATCTCCCCGGCGCACACGAACACGGCGGGCGCGTCGGGCCTGATCTTCGGCCTTTTCGGCTTCCTCCTGGTCAGCGGCTTCGTGGAGCGCCGCCCCTGGGGCATCCTGGCCGGCGTCCTGATCGCCGCGATCTGGGGCGGCACCATCCTCACGGGCCTGGCCCCCACCCAGACGGGCATCAGCTGGCAGGGCCACCTGCTGGGGCTGCTGGCGGGAGTGGGCGCGGCGTTCGCCTTCCGCCGCCGGGCCGCGAGCCGAGCCCTCACCTGGGAGGAACGCCCTTAGTCGCGGTCGCGCGCCTTGCGATCGACCGGCAGGTGGGTGGTGGGGATGATCAGCTTGCCGAGCGGGGAGTCGAGGGTCAGTTCGTGACCGTACGGAAGGGTGTCCCGCCCGCGGTAGCCGTCGGGGCCGGGGTTCCACATGGTCACGAGGTGCCCTTGGAGCGGGTCGAGGACCAGGTAGTTGGCGATGCCGCGCGAGGCGTACCAGCGGGGCTTCACCTCGTAGTCGCGGCGAACGCTCTCCGGTGACACCACTTCGGCCACGAGCTCGATCAAGTCGGCCGGGTAAGCGCTGTGGTTCTCGTCCTCCGCCTCCGCCGGGATGACGGCGAGGTCGGGGCAGAACTCGTTGGCGTCGTCGAACGGAAAGGCGACGTCGCTCACCAGGGCCCACTCGGGTGGCAGCTGTCCCTCGACGATGTTCCACAGCCGCTGGATGGTCTTCCCGTGGAACGGCCTGACCGGGTTCATCACGATGCTGCCCTCGACAATCTCCGTCAGATAGCCGGGGAACAGGTCCTCCAGCTTGCTGAGCTGCGAGTGCAGGCGGTCGATGTCCGAGACGGTCATGGCGGCCTCCTTGGGATCCTGCACCCGATGGTAGGCCGCACCGTAATCACACGGTCAGACCTCGCACGAGCAGATCCAACAGCGCGCACACGAACAGGGCGATGCCGATGAAGCCGTTGACGCTGAAGAACGCCCGGTTCACGCGGGAGAGGTCGTGCGGGCGGACGATGGAGTGCTCGTAGAGGAACGCGGCGGCGACGATCAGCAGGCCCAGCCAGAAGAAGACGCCCGCGTCTGTGGCCAGGGCGTACCAGACGAACAGGGCCGTCGTCAGGGCGTGGCACACCCGCGCGCCCCAGATCGCCGCCGGGATGCCGAAGCGCGCCGGGACGGACATGACGCCTATCTCGCGGTCGGTCTTCACGTCCTGGCAGGCGTAGATCAGGTCGAAGCCGCCGATCCAGATGCCGACGGCGAGGCCCAGGATGACCGCGTCCCACGACCAGGAGCCCGAGACGGCCAGCCAGCCGCCGATCGGCCCCATCGCCTGGGCGAGGCCGAGGATGGCCTGCGGGAAGTTCGTGAACCGCTTGCCGTACGGGTAGACCACCATCGGGATCACCGCGATGGGGGCCAGGGCCAGGCACAGGGGGTTGAGCAGGGCCGCCGCGCCGAGGAACACGGCCAGGGCGATCAGCGCGCCCGTCCAGGCGTGCTTCACCGACATCGCGCCGGTCACCAGCTCGCGCTGCGCCGTGCGCGGGTTCCGCGCGTCGATCTCCCGGTCGATGATCCGATTGACCGCCATCGCGAACGTGCGCAGGCCGACCATGCAGACGGTGACCAGCAGCAGCCTGCCCCAGTGGATGTTCCTGTCCCACTCGTACATCGCCGTCAGGGCGGCGATGTACGCGAAGGGCAGCGCGAAGACCGAGTGCTCGATCATCACAAGACGCAGGAACGCCTTGGTGCGTCCCGGCTGCGGGATCGCGGCGGAAGCGGAGGTCACAGCCCGTACTCCTTCCAGCGGCGGTCCACCTTCGCCGCCGTCTCCGGGTCCGACTCGACCATGTCGGGCCAGCCGCCGTCGCGCGTGTAGCCCTCCTCGGGCCACTTCTTCGTCGCGTCGATCCCGGCCTTGCCGCCCCAGAACTGCTGGTAGGACGCGTGGTCCAGATGGTCGACCGGGCCCTCGACGATGCTCAGGTCGCGGGCGTAGTCCGTGTTGCCCAGCGCCCGCCAGGCCACCTCGTGCAGGTCGTGCACGTCGCAGTCGGAGTCGACGACCACGATCAGCTTGGTCAGCGACATCATGTGCGCGCCCCAGATGGCGTGCATGACCTTCTGCGCGTGCTTGGGGTACTTCTTGTCGATCGAGACGATCGCGCAGTTGTGGAAGCCGCCCGCCTCCGGCAGGTGGTAGTCCACGATGTCCGGCACGATGATCTTCAGCAGCGGCAGGAAGAAGCGTTCCGTCGCCCGGCCCAGCGGCCCGTCCTCCGTCGGGGGCCTGCCCACGACGATCGACTGGAGCAGCGGCCGCTTCCGCATCGTGACGCAGTCGATCTTCAGCGCCGGGAAGGGCTCCTGCGGCGTGTAGAAGCCCGTGTGGTCGCCGAACGGCCCCTCGGGCAGCATCTCGCCCGGCTCCAGCCAGCCCTCGATGACGACCTCGGCCTGCGCCGGGACCTGGAGCGGCACGGTCTTGCAGTCGACCATCTCGATCCGCTTGCCCGCGAGGAACCCGGCGAACAGGTACTCGTCGATGTCCCCGGGCAGCGGCGCGGTCGAAGCGTACGTCACGGCGGGCGGGCAGCCGAAGGCGATCGCGACCGGCAGCCGCTCACCGCGGCGCGCGGCCACCTGGTAGTGGTTGCGGCTGTCCTTGTGGATCTGCCAGTGCATGCCGATGGTGCGCTTGTCGTGCCGCTGGAGCCTGTAGAGGCCCAGGTTGCGCACGCCGCTCTCGGGGTCCTTGGTGTGCGTGAGCCCCAGGTTGAAGAACGACCCGCCGTCCTTCGGCCAGGTGAACAGGGCGGGCAGCCGGTCGAGGTCGACGTCGTCCCCGGTGAGCACGACCTCCTGCACGGGGCCGTCCTTGACCTTCTTCGGCGGCACGTGCGTCATCGCGCCGAGCTTGCCGAACGCCTCCCGCACACCGACGAACCCGTGCGGCAGCTCGGGCTTCAGCAGCCCGCCGATCCGCTCGGAGATCTCCGCGTACGACTTCAGGCCCAGGGCCTTCAGCAGCCGCCGGTCCGTGCCGTACACGTTCATCGCGAGCGGCATGCTCGACCCGCGCACGTTCTCGAAGAGCAGCGCCGGGCCGCCGGCCTTCTGCACCCGGTCGACGATCTCCCCGACCTCCAGGTACGGGTCCACCTCGGCCTTGATGCGCTTGAGGTCGCCCTCGCGCTCCAGCGCCCTGAGCAGGGAGCGAAGATCGTCGTAAGCCATGGGGTCCAGTATCCCCGAGCGGCTACGCTGGCCTGGAACCACCCACCGCTTTCGCTGAGAGGCCGCGCATGCTCCGGGTACTGATGTTCCTCGTGCCGCTGGCGCTGAGCGTGTACGCGTTCATCGACTGCATCAGCACCAAGGACGACGACATCCGCCACATGCCCAAGCCGCTGTGGGCGATCCTCGTGCTGCTGTTCCCGCTCGTCGGCTCGATCTCCTGGCTGATCGCCGGCAAGAAGCGCAGCCCGGCCGCCGACGGCTGGTCCGGCGTCCGGGGCGGCCGCTCCCGGCAGCAGTGGGTGGCGCCGGACGACAACCCCGACTTCCTGAAGTCCCTCGACGAGGACAGGAACAAGGACGACGACCCCAGGCGCGACGAGTCCTGATCGCTTCCGCCGGGAAACGGGTTGCTGTCCTGGCACGCATGGTCGTCAATGGTGTTCCCACAGTGACCACGGTCACTTCGTGCTCACCGGCCTTCAGGGGGACACCATGGAAACGCAACAGCCACCGGGGCAGTGGGACGTACCGCCCCCGCCCGCGACTCCGCCCCGCGCCCTGACCGACGTGGAACTCCGCGTCCACAACCGCCTGTTATGGGTCGGCGGAGCGGCCTACCCGCTGCGGAACATCGCCCGGGTCTACACCTTCACGCTCCACCCCAAGCGCAAGGAAGCCGTCTTCCGCTTCCTGACCCGCGCCGGGATCACCCTCGCCGTGGCGATCGGCCTGTCGATCATCGGCGGCCTGACCTACCTCGCCGACGAGTCGGCGGCCGGCGGACTGCTGACCTTCGTGTGGATCTGCTCGATCGCGGCCCTGATCTACTTCCTCGTCGAGATGCTCTCCGTCGTGACGGCCCAGTCGCACTACGTCCTCGCCGTCGAGACGGCCGGCCCGTCCACCGCGATGGTGACCAGCCGGGACCCCCACCATCTCGACCGGCTGGTGGGCTACGTGGCCGGCGCGCTGGAGAACCCCGACACCGAGTTCACGGTGACGGTGGAGCGCCTCACGATCAACTCGCCCTCGAACTACCACTTCGGCGACAACGTCAACATGTACGGCGGCAACGGGAACGTGGGGATCGCGGCATGAGCGGCAACAGCTACCACTATGGCGACAGCGTCACGATGCACGGCGGCAGCGGCAACACGGGCATCGTGAAGAACGGCACGACCGGGGACGCGGATCCCGCCCTGCGGCTGGCCCTGGCCGAACTGCTGCAAGGCGTCAGAGAGTTGCGCGAGCAGCTGCCACAGCCCAGTGTCCAGCTCATCGACGAGTCCCTGCCGGTGCTGGCAGCGGACGCGGCGCCGCCGCAGGAGCGGCACCGGGCGCTGATGGCTGTCGCCGCGATCGCCGCTGCCGTGGGGGCCGTGGGCCAGCCGGTCGCGGAAGCGGCCAACCGGGTCCTGCAGATGCTGGGCGGGCAGTAGGTCAGCGCAGGGCGGAGAGGAACGCGGACCAGGCGGACCGGGTCACGACCAGGACCGGTCCGTCAGGGTTCTTGCTGTCGCGGACGGGGACGGTTTCGTCGTAACCGGGGGCTATTTCGATGCAGTTGCCGCCGTTGGCGTCGCTGTAGCTGCTCTTGACCCAGGTGAGCTCGGTCCGGTCCATGATGCTCGTATCCCTCCATCGTCTCGCGGATCAGAGCGGCGGACTGGGGAGCTGACAGGGCGTCCGCCCTGAGCACATCATAGGTGCGGCTATGCCTCGCGAAGAGGGTTGGATCGTCGTTGAAGTGGCCGCGATCCAACGATTCCGAGTACACCCACTCGTGCCCGTCAGGCAGCTTGATGAGAGACATGGATCCGCTGGGACGGAACAAGCCGAGCCGACCGGACGGTGCGACCTGGATGCGGATGTTGGGTCGCTTACCGACGTTGAGCAAGTGGGCGCACTGGTCCCGCATGACGGCCGCGCTGCCGATCATGTTGCGCAGGCAGCTCTCATCGAGGACGACGATGTAGAGCGGGCCTGCATCCGCCAAGAAGCGCTGCTGCCGACTCAGTCGGGCCCGCACTCGCTCCTCGACTTCCTCCCCGCTGACGAGCAAGGAGAACAGCGCCCGGGCGTAGTCCGCCGTCTGCAACAAACCCGGCATGACGCGCTCCTGGTACTCCCGGAGAGCGATGGCCTCCTCATCCATCTCGGCCCGTCTCCGGAACCAGTCGGGATGCTCCACCTGCGGGTACCAGTCGATCCTGGCCCACAGCCGCGCCAACACCCCACCCGTCCCTAGAAGTTCGTCGCACGCCTTGGCGAAAGACTCCTGCGGCACCCTCGTACCGGCCTCCACCCGGGCCACGTGCGAGCGGTCGCACGGGATCTGCCGGGCCAGACCCTCCTGCGTGAGCAGTGCCGCCTCGCGAAAGTGCCGCAGCACCTCTCCGAACACCGCGGCCGTGCTCGCCCCCGACTCCGCTCCGCCATTGCGTCGGCCCACGGCAACCCCCTCCGTGACAGTGCGCCGGTGTCACACGTCAAGCATTGAAGCGAGCCATTCCCGTGCGCAACGCTCGATACACCCAGAGTGACGGAGGTGTGCGGAATGGAACCGGGAACGCTCGTCTACGACCCGCAGACGAACAGGGTCGGCGCGTACCAGGACAGGACCGGTCCGTACGTGATGCTGCGCCCGGTCGGCGGCGGCCGGGAGTGGCAGGCGGATCCGGCGCGGATCCGGGAGGCGACCCCGGAGGAACGGCTCAGCGCGGGCGTGCGCGCGGCCAACGACCGTTCCAGGGAGGGGTTGTCGGCTGATCCGAACCGGCCGCCGCTGCCGGTGCGGGGGTGCGCGGCGTGCGAGGAGCTGTCGGTGCGGCGGGACAGGGCACGGGCGGCGTTCGACGCGAGCGGCGTGACGGACGCGAACGTCCTGCTGCGCAAGCACCAACGTGAGGAGCACGGCGGGGAGTCGGCGGGACGCCGCGTCTTCCGGTACGTGCCGTACACGATCGTGCAGGACCCGTCCGCCCTGCCCGAGTACCAGGCGTACTGCGTCTCCGGCGAGGACACGGACTGCGGGGCGAGTTCGGGACCGTGCGCGGAGCCCGGCGAGGTGGAGGAGTGGCAGCGCAGGCACACCCAGGAGACCCGGCACCTGCGCTACCGCCGCAGCTTCGCCGACTACGCGGTGCTGGAGCGGCAGGGCGGCTGAGGACCCGGCCGGGCCTCAGGAGCCCTCGGTCGCTTTCCGCAGCTCGGGCGGGAGGTCCTCGACGGACTCCGCGACGACGAGGCGGTAGGTGTCGGTGTCCTCGGCGACCGCGACCGCGACGGCGGGGTCCACGCCGCGCACCGCGAACGCGGTCGTCAGGACCGGGCCCTCCCCGTCGTCGCCGTCGCCGGGCGTGTCGTCGCAGGCCGGGACGGTGGCGGGGCCGAGCGACCGTCCCAGGGGCACAGGGGTCTCCGGCCCGTCGAGGTAGGTGCGGCCGTCGTACTCGACGACGTAGGCGCAGGAGGCCTCGGCCTGCGCCCCGTCGTCCGGGGACGGGGCGCAGCCCGCGCCCAGGGGGACGACGACGGCCGCCACGGGCAGGGCCCACGACAGGAACGACGGCTTCACCGGTACACCTCCTCCGGGAGCCCGCGCTCCCGCACGTCGGATACGCGACGAAGACGTGCGGGGACCCGGGAACGTTCAGTCCCCGGGCGGCCCCTGCGCCACGAGCCGCCCGCCGCCCGTCCCGCCCACCGGGCCGAGGTCGATCAGCCAGTCGGAGGCCTGGATGACGTCGGTGTTGTGCTCGATGGTGACGACCGAGTGCCCGGCGTCGACGAGCCGTTGGAGGACGTCGAGGAGGCGGGCGGTGTCGGCCGAGTGCAGGCCCGTCGTCGGTTCGTCGAGGAGGTACAGGACGCGGCCCGTGGTGCGCCGGCCCAGTTCCTTCGCGAGTTTCAGGCGCTGGGCCTCGCCGCCGGAGAGGGTGGGGGCGGGCTGGCCGAGCGGGAGGTAGCCGAGGCCGACGTCCGCCATGCGGCGCAGCCGGGTCGCGACGGCCGGGACGTCCGCGAACACGGTCAGCGCCTCGTCCACCGTCGCCGCGAGCACCTCGGCGATGTCGTGGCCCTCGTGGCGCACCGACAGCACCTCGGGCCGGAAGCGGCGGCCCTTGCACGTGGGGCAGCGCACCTGCACCGCGGGCAGGAAGTGCATGCGCACGGTGAGGACGCCCGCGCCCTCGCAGCGTTCGCAGCGGCCCCCGGGCACGTTGAAGGAGAAGTGCCCGGCGGTGAGGGCGCCCCGGCTGCGGGCGGCGAAGACCTCGCGGATCGGGGTGAAGACGTCCGAGTAGGTGGCCGCGTTGGAGCGCGGGAGGCGGCTGATCGGCTCCTGGTCGATGAGGACGGCCTTGGACAGGTGCTCCCAGCCGTCGACGCCGTGGTGCTCGGCGGGCAGCTCGCCGGCCCGGTCGAAGTGCCGTCGGGCGGCCCGGCCCAGGATGTCCAGCAGCAGCGTCGACTTGCCGGAGCCGGACGGGCCCGTGACCGTCACCAGGCGGCGCAGCGGGATCCGGACGGTGAGGTCCTTGAGGTTGTGGGCCCGGGCCCCGCGGATCACGACGGCCGTGTCTCCGTCACCGCGTGCGCGGGACCGGGGTGCGGGGAGCCGGCCCGACAGGTACGCGCCGGTCACCGAACCCTCGGTCCGGGCGACCTCCCGCGGCGTGCCCGCCGCGACGATCCGGCCGCCGTCCCGGCCCGCGCCCGGGCCGACGTCGACCACGTGGTCCGCGGCGCGCAGCACCTCCAGGTCGTGCTCGATGACCAGCACCGTGTTGCCGAGGTCGCGCAGGCGGCGCAGGACGTCGATCAGGCGGGCGGTGTCCGAGGGGTGCAGGCCGATGGTCGGCTCGTCGAGGACGTAGAGGACGCCGGTGAGGCCGGAGCCGAGCAGGGCGGCCAGGCGCAGCCGCTGCGTCTCCCCGGCGGAGAGGCTGGGCGTGGCCTGGGCGAGGGTGAGGTAGCCGACGCCGACGTCCACCAGGCGCCGCACCCGCTCCTCCAGGTCGGCGACGACCGGCTCGACGAGCAGCCACTCGTCCCCGGCGGCCCGCTCGCGCAGCCCGGCGAGCCAGGTGGCGAGGTCGGTGAGGGGAAGCCGGGCGGCCTCGGTGATGCCGAGGCCGTGCACGGTCACCGCCCGGCTCTCCGCCCGCAGCCGGGTGCCGCCGCACTGCGTGCAGGGCTGCTTCACCAGGCCTTGCCGCTCGGCCCGTTCGCGGTACTCGGGGTCGTCGGCGCGTTCGGTGTAGCGGCGCAGCAGCGCCGTCGCGACGCCCTCGAAGCGGCCGGCCGACACGGTCTTCGGCGGTTCGACGCCTGGGAAGTGCCGCCGGAACTCGGGGCTGTCGACGCCGTGGAGCAGCAAGTCCCTCTCCGGCTCGCTCAGTTCGTCGACCGGGCGGTCCGTGTCGAAGGTGAAGCCGTAGTGCCCGGCGGCGGACCGCAGCTGGGGCAGACTCCACTCGGTGAACTTCGCGTTCCAGCCCCGCACCGCGCCGTCGGCGACCGACTTGGCGCCGTCGACCAGGCGCCGCGCGTCGGGCCGGATCTCCTCGCCCAGGCCGGTGCAGGCCGGGCAGGCACCGGCGGGCTTGTTGAAGGAGAAGGAGCCCATGACGAGGTCGGGCACGAGGTGACCGCAGTGCGGGCAGGGCCGCTGCTCGGCCTCGGCGTCCTCGTCGGGTTCGGCGCCGTCGGCGTACGCGGGCGGGATGCTCTGCCCGCAGCCCGGGCAGGGCCGTACGCCGATGCGCGACCACAACAGGCGCAGATAGGTGAAGACCTCGGTGACCGTGCCGACCGTGGAGCGGGGGCTGCGGTTGGTGTGGTGCTGGTCGACGCTGATGGACGGGGACAGGCCGGTGATCGAGTCGACGGCGGGTTTGCTCACGAAGCCGGTGACCATGCCCAGCGACTCCAGGTACTGCCGCTGGCCCTCCTGGTGGAGGGTGTCGAAGGCGAGGGTGGACTTGCCGGAGCCGGACAGGCCGGTCATGACGACCAGCTTGTTCTTCGGCAGGGAGAGGGAGACGTTCTTGAGGTTGTTCAGACGCGCACCGGTGACATGAATGCAGGGGTCCATTCCTTCAAGTGTTCCATTGAAGTGCGGTGTTGAGACTTTCGCTCATCTGAGGCCACTGTCCTTGCCGTAACCTTCAAATCGATGACGAAAGACGAACCCCGCCTGCGCCCCGTCGACCTGGCCCGCCTGGCCGGTGTCTCGACGCAGCAGATCCGCAACTACGAGGACGCCGGGGTGCTCCCGCCGGCCGCGCGCACCCCGTCCGGCTACCGCGTCTTCGGGGACGTGCACCGCCGCGCGCTGCGGGCGTACCGGACCATGCTGCGGGGCTACGGCCCGGTGACGGCGACGGCGATCATGCGCGCGGTCCACGACGGGAACGTCCCGGGCGCCCTCGCCCTGGTCGACGCCGCGCACGCCGCACAGCACGAGGAACGGGCATCCCTGCGGGCGGCGAGCGAGGCCCTGGAACTGCTCGCCCTGGAACCCCCGGCCCCGCTCCCCCGCTCCGGCGGCCTGCGCATCGGCGAGGTGGCCGCACTGCTGGGCGTCCGCACGTCCGCGCTCCGGGTGTGGGAGAGCGCCGGGCTGCTCACCCCGTCCCGCGAGCGCGGCACGGGGTACCGCGTCTACGAGCCGTCCGACGTCCGCGACGCCCGCCTGGTCCACACCCTGCGCCGCAGCCACTACCTGTTCGACCAGATCAGACCGGTCCTGGACGACCTGCGCAGGGAGGGCAGCACGCAGGCCCTGCGGGCGGCGATCACAGCCCGCGGCGAGACCCTGACGGCCCGGAGCCGGGGGATGATCGAGGGGGCGGGGGCGCTGCACGACTACCTGGACGCGCTCGCCCCGGCGACGCGACCCACAACGAGGGCGAAGTCCGGAAGCTGACTGCCGCGCTTGTCGAGCGGATGGCGCCGGAAGACCTGTCGACGATCTTCGCAGACGGGCCTAGACACCGCCTGCACCTCGTCAGCGCCTACTATACGCACTAAGTATAGACAGTGTGTATAGTGCCGCCGCATGACGGACGTATATCTGCTGCCGATCCGCACGGCCGCCCTGATCTTCCCGGGACTCGCCCTCCTGATGTTCGTGCCGACAGCGGTCGTCATCTACCGGCGGCACGGCGTCATGACCCGCTGGCGGGTGCTCTCGCTCTACGGGGGTGTGTACTACGCACTCACCGCCTTATGCCTGACGATCGTGCCGCTTCCGTCGCGGTCGGTGGACGTCTGCGCCAAGTACCCGTCCTTTGCCCATCCCCAGTTCACGCCCGGCAGGGCCTTCGCAGACATCTGGAAGGAGGCGCACCACCAAGTCACCCTCAACGCTCTGGTGCTCGGCAACTCGGCCGTCTGGCAGACCGTGTTCAACCTCCTCCTGCTGCTCCCGCTCGGAGTCTTCGTACGGATTCACTTCCGCAAGGGGCTGGTTGCGGCCACCGCGGCAGGACTCGCCGGGTCACTGCTCTTCGAGCTCACCCAGTACACGGGGTTGTGGGGTCTGTACGCGTGCCCGTACCGCCTTTTCGCCGTGGACGATCTCATCGCCAACACAGCGGGAGCGGCGCTCGGCTGGGCGGCGGCCGGGCCCCTGGCCCGCGTTCTGCCGGCCCTGACCACCTTGGACGACCGCGCGCTTGATCTCCGCAAGGTCCCCTTCGGGCGCCGCCTGGTGGCCCTGCTGCTGGACATGACGGGTGCCGCTCTACTGACCGGAGCCGTCGCCGGTCTCGTCTTCCTCGGCCTGGGGGCCGACGCCGTGCTGTGGGTCCCGCCCGTGGTCTGGGTGCTGTGGTTCGTGATGGTGCCGCGGTGGAGCGGCGCCACTCCGGGCAAGCACATCCTGCTGCTGAAGCTCGTCACGAGGAGCGGCGCCAGGCCGGGGCACGGTGCGCTCGTGTTGCGCGCAGCGGCGCTCGGCCTGCCCTTCGCTGTCATGTGGCTCATCGCGGGAGCGACTCTGCCGAACGCCGCCGCCGATCCCTCCGCCCTGATCGAGATCGCGGGCGGGGTCGGTTATCGGGACGTGGCCCACTCGATGGCAGCAGACCCGGTCGGCGGGCTCGCCATGCTCCTGGCCCCAGTGCCCTGCGTGGTCCTCATCGTCTGGTGCGTACAGGCAGTCCGCACGCACCCCGAAGGTCTCGGTCTTCACGAGACCCTCTCCGGAGTGCGGAACGAGGCCCTGCCGCACACCAGGGCCCGGCAAGGCGGGAGGGCCGGACAATGGCGCGCCCAGCCGTAGAGAGCCAGAGGCGGCAAGAGCAGGCCAACACAACCGAGCGGCCCCGGCTCAGGGCCACACCAGGCAATAAGCCTGATGCCCCGCCTCATGCAACCGGTGGCTGAAGTCCTGCCACTCGTGCAGCAGTTGGTACACGTTGAACGCGTCCCGCGGCCCGCCCCGGTCCGGGACCGTCGACCAGATGAAGGCTGCCGCTCCGACCGCCTCCTCGCCGATGCCGCGCAGGGGGTCGACGACCGTCATGGGGAGTTTGACGACGGCGTAGTCGGGGTGCAGGACGACCAGTTCCAGCGGCGGGACCTTGTGCAGGGGCACGCCCTCGATGCCGGTCAGGACCATCGCGGCCATGGTCTCCGGCTTGATCTTCGTGAACATGCCGTTCATGCCGAGCTCGTCGCCGCCGAGTTCCTCGGGACGCATCGAGATCGGGACGCGGGCCGCGGTGGCGCCGTCGGGCGCGCCGAAGTACTTGTACGTCACCCCCACCCGACCACCATTCCCGCTCCCGGCCCGAAGATCGCCCACTCGGCGTTCAGTACGTCCGTCGAGGCGCTCCGGTTCACTCGGCCGACCCGGTGCCTGACGGGTCTCCTGCGTGTCCTCCGCTTCGCGCCGGTGCCTTCCCCGCCGGGCACGTCGAGGACCCAGGTCATCAGTCCCCTCGCCCAGTCCGCCACCGCGATGCATATCTCCACCCGACTGCTTTTCTAGGACGCGTCGCCCCCGCCGCGCAACCCGATCATCGTGTCAGTGACCTCCCCCACGGCCGCCCGCCGAAACGTGCGCTGAAACATCTGTCCGCAGGGATCTTCGCAGCCTCCGACCAGCCTGGGGCCGTTCGAGCTGTGTGTATCAGGTCCCAGTCTCGCAGACGACGGGAGCCGGGGGTCCGGTTGTCCCACGCCCGGGCCCGCGGCCCCCTGGCCTACCCTGAACAGGTCACTGGCACCCGGAGCCCGACTACGTCGGAGAAGGTCGGAGAAGTCGCAGGTCATGAGCGAACTGTCATATCCGTATGAAGCACCGGCCTCGCAGGCTCTGTTCGACCGCGCGGCCGCCGTCACGCCCGGCGGCGTGAACTCCCCGGTCCGGGCCTTCCGGGCCGTCGGCGGCACCCCCCGGTTCATGGTGTCCGGGTCGGGCCCGTATCTGACGGACGCCGACGGGCGGGAGTACGTGGACCTGGTGTGTTCCTGGGGTCCGATGATCCTCGGGCACGCGCACCCCGAGGTGATCGCCGCCGTGCAGGACGCCGTCGCCCGCGGCACGTCCTTCGGCACGCCCGGCGAGGGCGAGGTCGCGCTCGCCGAGGAGATGATCGCCCGGGTCGCGCCGCTGGAGCAGGTGCGGCTCGTCTCCAGCGGCACCGAGGCGACCATGTCGGCGATCCGCCTCGCGCGCGGGTTCACGCAGCGCACCAAGGTGATCAAGTTCGCCGGGTGCTACCACGGCCACGTCGACTCGCTGCTCGCCGCGGCCGGCAGCGGCGTCGCCACCTTCGCGCTGCCCGACACCCCGGGCGTCACGGGCGCCCAGGCCGGCGACACGATCGTCCTGCCCTACAACGACCTCGACGCCGTGCGCGAGGCCTTCCGGGCCCACCCCGGCGAGATCGCCTGCGTGATCACCGAGGCCTCCCCGGGCAACATGGGCGTCGTACCGCCCGCGGAGGGGTTCAACCAGGGCCTGAAGGACCTCTGCTCGGACAACGGCGCCCTGTACATCTCCGACGAGGTGATGACCGGCTTCCGGACTAGCCGCGCCGGGTGGTTCGGGGTCGACGGCGTGGTCCCGGACCTGATGACCTTCGGCAAGGTGATGGGCGGCGGCTTCCCGGCCGCGGCCTTCGGCGGACGCGCGGACGTGATGGCGCACCTCGCCCCGGCCGGGCCCGTCTACCAGGCCGGCACCCTCTCCGGGAACCCGGTCGCCACCGCCGCCGGCCTCGCCCAGCTGCGGCTGCTCGACGACGCGGCGTACGCGAAGGTCGACGCCGTGTCGAAGGAGATCCAGGGCCTGGTCACCGAGGCCCTGGCCAAGGAGGGCGTCGCGCACCGGCTGCAGACCGCCTCCAACATGTTCTCGGTGTTCTTCACCGACCGGCCCGTGCGCGACTACGAGGACGCCAAGGCGCAGGAGTCCTTCCGCTTCACCGCGTTCTTCCACGCGATGCTCGCGCACGGCGTCTACCTGCCGCCGTCCTCCTTCGAGTCCTGGTTCGTGTCCACCGCGCACGACGAGCGGGCCGTGCAGAAGATCGCCGACGCCCTCCCGGCGGCGGCCCGAGCGGCGGCGGAGGCGACGGCATGAGCGACGCGACGAGCCCCAACAGCGACGTGAGCGGCAAGAGCGGCAAGAGCGACCAGGACATCACCGTCGTCCACCTGATGCGGCACGGCGAGGTCGCCAACCCGGACGGCATCCTCTACGGCCGGCTGCCCGGCTACCACCTCTCCGACCTCGGCCGCCGCATGGCCGACCGGGTCGCCGAGCACCTGGCCCCGCGGGATGTGACGTACGTCGTCGCCTCGCCGCTGGAGCGCGCGCAGGAGACGGCCGAGCCGATCGCCAAGGCGCACGGGCTGGACCTGGCGACGGACGAGCGGCTGATCGAGGCCGAGAACATCTTCCAGGGCAAGACGTTCGGCGTCGGGGACGGGGCGCTGCGCAAGCCCGGCAACTGGCGGCACCTGGTGAACCCGTTCCGGCCGTCCTGGGGCGAGCCGTACGTGGACCAGGTCGTGCGGATGATGAGCGCGCTGGGCGCGGCGAAGGACAAGGCCCGCGGGCACGAGGCGGTCGTGGTCAGCCACCAGCTGCCCATCTGGATCGTGCGGTCCTACGTCGAGCGGCGGCGGCTGTGGCACGACCCGCGCAAGCGGCAGTGCACCCTCGCCTCGCTGACGACCTTCACGTACCGGGGCGACCGGATCGTCTCCGTCGGCTACAGCGAGCCGGCCCGCGACCTCGTCCCGGCGCATCTCCTCGCGGGGGCGAAGCCGGTGAAGGGCAAGGACAAGGCGTTCGGCGCATAGGGCCTGGCGGCCCTCGGCGCCCGGGACCTGGCGGCCCCGACGGGCCTGGCCCTATCCGATCGCTTTTGACTCCTTCGTTACGGAATCTGCGCATTCAGGCGGAACCTGCCCGACCGTCACGTCCTCTGACCGGGTGACCACCAGAGAACGTGACGGATCGGGGAAGCAATGCGCCCTTACTCCCGCAGGGGAATGCTCTCAATCGGCGCGGGAGCCGCCGCCGCTGTCTCGCTCGCCGGGTGCGCCGGCCTCACGGGGTCGGACGACGCGAGCCACGCCGACGGTTCCGGCGGCGACAGCGCGCAGGGCCGGCCGAAGCCCGGGCCCACCGCCCGCCCCATCGGCGACGGCTCCACCGCCTACACCGGCAAGCAGCCCCACCAGCCCGCCAGGCCCGAGCCGCTGGAGCCGGGGCAGGCGCCCCCGCAGTTCGTCGTGTTCTCCTGGGACGGCGCCGGCGAGGTCGGCAACGGCCTCTTCCCGCGCTTCCTGGACCTGGCGAAGGAGCACGGCGCGAGCATGACCTTCTTCCTGTCCGGGCTGTACCTGCTGCCCGAGTCGAAGAAGCGCCTCTACGACCCGCCGAACAACCCGCGCGGCGCCTCCGACATCGGCTACCTCACCGACGCGCACATCAGGGACACCCTGAAGAACGTCCGCCGCGCCTGGCTGGAGGGCCACGAGATCGGCACGCACTTCAACGGTCACTTCTGCGGCGAGTCCCACGGCTCGGTCAAGCACTGGACACCGCGGCAGTGGCGCAGCGAGATCGACCAGGCGAAGTCGTTCGTGAAGGAGTGGCGCACCAACACCGGCTGGACGGACCTGCCGGTGCTGCCGTTCGACTACGACAAGGAACTCGTCGGCGGCCGGACGCCCTGTCTGCTCGGCCAGGACAACCTGCTGCCCACCGCCCGCAGGCTCGGCTGGCGCTACGACGCCTCCTCCCCGGGCGGGCGCCAGGTGTGGCCCGTGAAGCGGCAGGGCATCTGGGACCTGCCGCTGCAGCAGATACCCTTCCCCGGCCGCCGCTTCGAGGTCCTCTCCATGGACTACAACATGCTGGCCAACCAGTCCCTGAACTCCACCAAGGCCCCCGCGCACAACTACCCGGGCTGGCGCGAGCAGGCGGCCCAGGCCTACATCCAGGGATTCAAGCGGGCATACGAGACGAACCGGGCACCCCTCTTCATCGGCAACCACTTCGAGCAGTGGAACGGCGGCATCTACATGGACGCCGTCGAGGAGGCCTTCCAGCACATCGCCCGCGAGAAGGACAAGGGCGGCGATGTGCGTCTGGTCTCTTTCCGGCAGTACGTCGACTGGATGGACGCGCAGCGGCCCGAGGTGCTGGCGAAGCTGCGCACCCTCGACGTCGGGCAGCAGCCGGCGGGCGGCTGGCGGGAGTTCCTGAAGGCGGCCCCCACCGGATCGGGTTCACCCTCCTCGAACGCCGCCTGAAATGCGGTTTTCCGCCCGCAAGGGGGGTGGGCGAGATCCCCGGAACGGACATGCGAAACTTTTCACATGAGTGCCGCCAGCCACGCCCCCCTGCGCTCGAACCGCACCCGCAGCCGCGCCGCCCTGCTCACCGCCGGTGCCGCGGCCGCGGCGCTGACCCTGTCCGCGTGCAGCTCCGGCGGGACCTCGGGCGGGGGCGGTGACACCAACTTCGTCCTGGGCAAGGACGGCATCGCCACCGCCGACAAGGGCGAGCGCGCGGACGCCCCGGACCTGTCCGGCAAGACCGTCGACGGCAAGCAGCTGGACGTCGACGACTACAAGGGCAAGGTCGTCGTCGTCAACGTCTGGGGCTCGTGGTGCCCGCCCTGCCGAGCCGAGGCCCCCGGCTTCCAGAAGGTCTCCGAGGACCTGAAGGACAAGGGCGTCCAGTTCGTCGGCATCAACACCCGCGACACCAGCACCGGCCCGGCCCTCGCCTTCGAGAAGGCCTACGGGGTGACCTACCCGAGCCTGTACGACCCGACGGGCAAGCTGATGCTCCGGTTCGAGCGCGGCACCCTCAACCCGCAGGCGATCCCCTCCACCCTCGTCTTCGACCGGGAGGGCCGGATCGCCGCCCGCTCGCTCCAGGCGCTGAGCGAGGAGAAGCTGCGCAAGATGATCGCCCCGGTCCTCGCGGAGAAGTGACGTGACCTCCGCAGTCACCACGCTCGCGGCGACGGGCTACAACGGCACGGTGCTCAACGGCGCCCTGCTGGCGGCCCTGCCCATCGCGCTGCTCGGCGGACTGGTCTCCTTCTTCTCCCCCTGCGTCCTGCCGCTCGTCCCCGGCTACCTGTCCTACGTGACCGGCGTCACGGGCACCGACCTGGCCGAGGCCCGGCGGGGCCGGATGGTCGCCGGCGCCTCCCTGTTCGTGCTCGGCTTCACGGCGGTGTTCGTCTCCTCCGGGGCGCTGTTCGGCTACTTCGGCGACACGCTCCAGGCCAACCGGGGCGTGCTGTCCAAGGTGCTCGGCGGGCTCATGATCCTCATGGGCGTGTTCTTCATGGGGCTGATGCCCTGGATGACCCAGCGCGAGTTCCGCCTCCACAAGCGGCCGGTGACCGGCCTGGTCGGGGCGCCGCTGCTGGGCGCGCTGTTCGGCATCGGCTGGACGCCCTGCATCGGCCCCACCCTCGCCTCCGTGCTGGCCCTCTCCTCCAACCAGGGCAGCGCGGGGCGCGGCGCCATACTGACGGTGGCGTACTGCCTCGGCCTCGGGGTGCCCTTCGTGCTCGCCGCGGTCGCCTTCCGCAAGGCGCTGGGCGCCTTCGGCTGGGTCAAGCGCCACTACGTCTGGGTGATGCGCATCGGCGGCAGCATGATGATCGTCACCGGTCTGCTGCTGCTGACCGGCGCCTGGGACCGCATCGTGCAGGAGATGCAGACCTGGTCCAACGGCTTCACTGTGGGGATCTGACCGATGAGCAAGACCAGCACCACCGGCCCGGCCCCCGTCGGCGGCCCCGAGGACACCGACCTCGGCGACGCCGGAGCCCAGCTGTCCACCGCCCCCAAGGAGGAGGCGCCGAACCTGCCCTCCCTCGGGGTCGTCGGCTGGGCCCGCTGGTTCTGGCGGCAGCTCACCTCCATGCGGGTCGCGCTGCTGCTGCTGTTGCTGCTGTCACTGGGCGCGATCCCCGGCTCGCTGATCCCGCAGACCGGCATCGACGCCACCAAGGTCGCCGAGTTCCGCGAGAAGAACCCCACCCTCGGTGACGTCTACGACAAGCTCGGGCTGTTCCACGTCTACAGCTCGGTGTGGTTCTCCGCGATCTACATCCTGCTGTTCGTCTCGCTCATCGGCTGCATCGTGCCCCGCACCTGGCAGTTCGTCGGCCAGCTGCGCGGCCGCCCGCCGGGCGCGCCCAGGCGGCTGACCCGGCTGCCCGCCCACGCCACGTGGCGCACCACGGCCGAGCCGGAGCAGGTCCGCGAGGCCGCGCTCGCCCTGTTGAAGAAGCGCCGCTTCCGCGCGCACCTCGCCGGTGACGCGGTCGCCGCCGAGAAGGGCTACCTGCGCGAGGTCGGCAACCTCGTCTTCCACCTCGCCCTGATCGTGATGCTGATCGCTTTCGCCTGGGGCCAGCTGTTCAAGGCGGAGGGCTTCAAGCTGGTCGTCGAGGGCGACGGCTTCTCCAACACCCTCACCCAGTACGACGACTTCAAGTCCGGCAGCCTCTTCACCCAGGACGACCTGAACCCCTTCAGCTTCCGCCTGAAGGATTTCACGGGCACCTACGAGATGAGCGGCCCCAATCGGGGCACCCCGCGCACGTACCAGGCGACCGTCGACTACAGCGAGGGCGCCTACGGCAAGGACCGGCACAAGACCATCAAGGTCAACGAGCCGCTCACCATCGGTGACACCAAGGTCTACCTCGCCAGCCACGGCTACGCCCCGGTCGTCACCGTCCGCGACGGCAAGGGCCGCGTCGTCTACCGCGACGCCGTGCCGCTGCTGCCGCTGGACGGCTTCGCGACCTCCTCCGGCGCCATCAAGGTCATGGACGGCTACCGCAACGCCAAGGGCGAGAAGGAACAGCTCGGCTTCCAGGCGTTCTTCGTGCCCACCTACAACGGCGGCGCGATGGTCTCCCAGTTCCCGGCGCTGATGAGCCCGGTGCTCGCGCTGAACGCCTACCACGGCGACCTGGGCGTCGACTCGGGCCTGCCGCAGAGCGTGTACCAGCTCGACAAGAAGAACATGAAGGAGTTCAAGAACTCCGAGGGCGAGCTGCTGAAGAAGCTGCTCAAGCCCGGCCAGACCATGCAGCTGCCGAACGGCGCCGGCTCGATCACCTTCGAGAAGGACATCAGGGAGTGGGCGCAGTTCCAGATCACCCAGCAGCCCGCCAGCGGCTGGGCCCTGGGCGGCGCCGTCGCCGCGGTCTTCGGACTGGCCGGCTCGCTGTTCATCCAGCGCCGCCGCGTCTGGGTCCGCGCGGTCCGGGGCGCCGACGGCGTCACCGTCGTCGAGATGGCCGGTCTCGGCCGCAGCGAGTCCGCGAAGGTCCCCGAGGAACTGGGGGACCTCGCCGGGACCCTGTACGACCAGGCGCCCGCAGCGCCCGACCCCGCAGATTCCCCCGACCCCGCCCAGGAGCCGGGCACCACGACCCCCGTACCTGCCGAAGGGGCTGAGAAGCAGTGACGCTCGCCGCCGCGACGAACGAGAACCTCGCCAACATCAGCAACACGCTGATCTACTCCGCGATGGCCGTCTACACCCTGGCCTTCTTCGCGTACATCGCCGAATGGCTCTTCGGCAGCCGCAGCAAGGTCGCCCGCACCGCGGCCGCGCTCACGGCGACGTCCGCGGTGAAGAATGCGCCCGCCGTCACCGTCAACCAGGCGGGCGGCACCGCCGTCCTGGAGCGCCCGAAGGTCACCGTGCGGGCCGCGGCCGGCCAGCGGGACGTGCCGGACGGGCCGGGGGCGCACGGCGGCGACGAGCAGGGCGACCTGTACGGCCGGATCGCCATCTCCCTCACCGTGGTCGCGTTCCTCGTCGAGCTCGGCGGCGTCATCGCCCGCGCGGCCTCCGTGGAGCGGGCCCCGTGGGGCAACATGTACGAGTTCAACATCACGTTCTCCACCGTCGCCGTCGGCGTGTACCTCGGCCTGCTGGCGCTGAAGAAGAACGTCCGCTGGCTCGGCCTGTTCCTGACCACCACCGTCCTGCTGGACCTGGGCCTCGCCGTCACGGTCCTGTACACGGCGAGCGACCAGCTGGTCCCGGCCCTGCACTCGTACTGGCTGTACATCCACGTCTCCACCGCGATCTTCTGCGGCGCGGTCTTCTACGTGGGCGCGGTCGGCACGATCCTGTACCTGTTCAAGGACTCCTACGAGAACAAGCTCGCGAGCGGCGGCCGGCCCGGCACCTTCGCGACCTCCGTGCTGGAGCGGCTGCCCTCCGCCGCCTCCCTGGACAAGTTCTCCTACCGCGTCAACGCCGCCGTCTTCCCGCTGTGGACCTTCACGATCATCGCGGGCGCGATCTGGGCGGGCGACGCCTGGGGCCGCTACTGGGGCTGGGACCCCAAGGAGACCTGGTCCTTCATCACCTGGGTCGCCTACGCCGGTTACCTGCACGCCCGCGCCACGGCCGGCTGGAAGGGCCGCAAGGCCGCCTACCTGGCCCTGCTCGCCTTCGCCTGCTGGCTGTTCAACTACTACGGCGTGAACATGTTCGTCTCCGGCCTGCACTCGTACGCGGGCGTGTAGCCCCGGGGGCGGCTCACCGCCTGGGGTGGGGGCGCGGTCCGCGACCGGCAGGATGATGTCGCGCGGCCGGTCGGCGTACAGCCGCAGGTTCTTGTGGGGCCGCGACGGCCTGGCCGGCTCCACGTTGTGGAAGAGCGAGGTGCACGCCCATCCCGGCCTGCGCGACGGCGTCCCCGCCACCTGCGCCGCCACCGTGGCGGCCCAGGGGCGCCTCTTCGTCGTCCTCGTGGCCGCCGACCCGGCCCGCGAACGCCGGGGCTACGGGGAAGCGGTGACCCGCGAGGCCCCGTACGAGGGGGCCCGGGCCACCGGACTGACCCGGGCGACCCCGCACGCGACGGCGGCGGGAGCGCCGGTGTACCCACGGATCGGCTTCGCGCCGAACTCACCGACCCGCTTCTACGGGCTCGAGGGGTAGCCGGCCCGCACCCGCCCTGCCGCTCACTTCGTCCCCACCGTCCGCAGCACCGCCACCACCAGCGCCCGGGCCACCGCCAGCGTCTCCCGTATCGACACCCGCTCCCCCGCGCTGTGCGCCACCTGGATGTCTCCCGGCCCGAACTGCAGCGTGGGGATGCCGGCGGCGGTGTACAGGCGCAGGTCGCTGCCGTAGGTCGCGCCGCGTTCGCGCAGGGCGGGTCCGCCGGCCGTGTCGGACCAGGCGCCGCGCAGGACGCCGGGCAGCCGGTGGCCGTCGGGCAGGCGGCCGGGGGCGAACTGGCCGCCCGGCCAGGTCACGGCCGGCGGGTGGGCGCGCAGCCACGGGTCGGCGGCGCCGGCCTCGGCCACGCACTCCTCCAGGGCGCGGCGCGCGTCGGCCGGGTCCTCGTCGAGGCGCACCCCGAGCCGGCCCTCCGCGACCAGCAGGTCGGGGACGCTGCTCGCCCAGTCGCCGGAGCGGACCGTGCCGACGGACAGGGCGTAGGGGATGGGGTACTCCGCCAGCAGCGGGTCGGGGTCGGTGTTGCGTACGGCCTCCAGGCGGGCCAGGGCCCGGTGCAGCGGCAGGTACGCGTCGATCGCGCTCACGCCCCGCTCCCGGGAACTGGCGTGGGCGGCCCGGCCGGGCACGGTGACGCGGAACGTCAGGGCGCCCGCGTTGGCGGTGATCAGGGTGCCCGCGGTGGGCTCGGCGATGACGCAGGCGTCGCCGCGGTGACCGCGCCGCAGGGTGCCGAAGGCGCCGAGGCCGCCGTCCTCCTCGCCGACGACGAAGTGCGCGGCGACCCGGCCGCGCAGGCGGATCCCGGCCGCGCGGATCGCGCCCAGCGCGGCCAGCTGCGCGGCGATGCCGGCCTTCATGTCGCAGGCGCCGCGCCCGTGCACGACGTCCCCGGTCACCCGGGGCACGAACGGGTCGCCGTCCCAGGCGGTGAGGTCGCCGGGCGGTACGACGTCGACGTGGCCCTGGAGGATCAGGGTGGGCCCGTCGCCGCCGTCGGGTGTCGTGCCGACCAGGCCCCACGCCTCGTCGCGGGGCGCCTCCGAGCCCGGGAAGTCCGGGTCGGCCCGCAGGGCGGGCAGGTCCATGGACCACAGGTCGGTCTCCAGACCGAGCCACTCCAGCCGGCCCGCCAGCTGGTGCTGCAGCTCCGACTCGGCGGCGCTGCCGGTCACGCTGGGCACGGCGATGAGTTCCTGCACGGTCCGGGCCAGGGCCGCCTCGTCGATCTCCGCCAGGGCGGCGGTCTCCTCGTCACTCAGCACGCTGCCGGTCCTCCCCTCGCCCCGGGGCGCGCCGCTCGCGCCCCCGCCCCCGGATATCTGCTCTGACGGGGACGTCCGTGAACACGCGTGCGGGGAACGGCCGTGCCCGGCGCCGCGTCGGCGGTCAGCCCTCCGGGGTCACCCCGCCGACCGTGAACCCGATCACCGTCCCGCCCCCGTCCCGGCGCAGCGCGAACGGCGCGCCCCCGTGCGCGAGGGCCACCTCCCGCACGATGGACAGGCCCAGCCCGGAACCCGGCAGGGAGCGGGCGTCGGCGGCGCGGTAGAAGCGGTCGAAGACACGGACGAGGTCGCTGTCCGCCATGCCGGGTCCGCGGTCGAGGACCTCGACGCGGATGGTGCCGGGCCGGGCGGGTCCGGCGACGACGATCTCGATGGGGGCCGTGCCGCCCTGGTCGAACTTCACGGCGTTCTCGACGAGGTTGGACAGCGCCCGGGTCAGCATCCCGGGCCGCCCGTCGGTCGTGGTGTCACCGACGGCGCGCAGCAGGATCCGCCGGCCGCTGCGGCGGCGGGCGAGGGCCGCTACCTCCTCCGCGAGGTCGGCGATGTCCACCCGCCGCGGCGGTTCCGTGTCGGACTGCCCGGCCGCGAGGTCGACGAGCTCGTTGACCAGGTCGGTCAGCTCGCGGGCCTCCTGGCCGAGGTCGGCGACCAGTTCCTCGCGGGTGGCGGGCGGGAGCTCGTCGATGCGACGGAGCAGGGAGATGTTCGTCCGCAGGGAGGTCAGCGGCGTGCGCAGCTCGTGGCCGGCGTCCTGGACCAGGCGGCGCTGGTCCTCCTCGGACTGGGCGAGCCGGCCCAGCATCCGGTCGAAGGCCCGGCCCAGCCGCCCGACCTCGTCGTGTCCGGCCACGGGCACCTGGACGCCGAGGCGGCGGGTGCGGGCGACGTCCTCGGCGGCGTCGGTGAGCACGACCAGCCGGCGGGTGATCCGCCGGGCCAGCCACCAGCCGAACAGCCCGGCGCCGAGCACCACCGCGGCCATCAGCACCAGCGTGCGCTGCTGGAGCGCCCGCAGCAGGTCCTCGACGTCGCTGAACTCCTGCGCGACCTGCACGGCCCCCCGGCCGTCGCCGAGGGAGACGGTCGCGACGCGGTAGACGTCGTCGCCGACGTCGACGTCCTTGTGCTGCACCACCCGGCCGGAGTCGGCAGCGGCGGCGATCCGCACGTCGGCGCCGACGACCGGCAGCCCCGGGCTGCCCCGGTCGACGACCCGCCCGTCCGGGCCCAGCACCTGCACGTCCGTGCGGGCGGGCCGCACCAGGTCGTGTCCGGGCGCGGCGGAGGAGAAGTCGCCGGGTGTCATCCGGTTCTGGCTGACCTCGTCCCGCAGGTCCTGCACGACCTCGTCGAACACGGTCTGCTGGTCCACCCGCACCAGCCGCGCGGCCGCGCTGTACGACAGGATGCCGACCAGGATCGTCACGGCCGCCGTCACCGCCGCGAAGGACACCGCGAACGTGGTGCGCAGCGAGACCAGCTTCGGCCGGCGTCCGGCCCACAGCCGGCCGAGGCGCCCCACTCAGTCCTCCCGCAGCACGTAACCCACGCCGCGCACCGTGTGGATCAGCTGCGGCGCGCCCGGCTCGTCGAGCTTGCGGCGCAGGTAGCCGACGTAGACGGCGAGGTTCTTGGAGCCGGGGCCGAAGTTGTAGCCCCAGATGCGGTCGTAGATCATGGAGTGGTCCAGGACGATGCCCGCGTTGCGGACCAGCAGCTCCAGCAGCTCGAACTCGGTGCGGGTCAGCTCCAGCTCGCGCGTGCCCCGCCAGGCGCGGCGGGCCTGCGGGTCCATGCGGACGCCGGCGGCCTCGATGAACCGCTCGGGCACCGGCCGGGGCGCCTCGGCGGGCGGGGCGGCGCTCACGGCGGCGACCGGGCTGGTGCGGCGCAGCAGGGTGCGCAGCCGGGCGAAGACCTCCTCCACGTCGAAGGGCTTCACGACGTAGTCGTCGGCGCCCGCGTCCAGGCCGGCGATCCGGTCGGCGGTCTCCACGAGCGCCGTCAGCATCAGGATCGGCGTCCGATCGCCCTCGGCGCGCAGCACGCGGCACACCTGGAGCCCGTCGATGCCGGGCATCATCACGTCCAGGACGAGGACGTCCGGGCGGTTGCGGTGGGCCTGCGCCAGTGCCTCGACTCCGTCGGCGACGGCCATGACCCGGTAGCCCTCCAGGGTCAGGGCGCGCTCCAGGGCGTTGCGGATGGCGCGGTCGTCTTCGGCGAGCAGCACTGTGTGGGGCACGCGTCCAGTGTGCCCCGCCGCCGGGTCCGCGGGGGGGGCGAGCTGCGCCGGGGCGTCCTTCTTACTGCCCTCTCACCAGGGGCAGCGCGACCGCGGACCGGGTGCCCACCGCCCTCTCACCCCCGGGTCCCGGCGAGCCGCAAGGCGTGCGTCGGGGCGTCGGGCACGTCCGCCGGGCGGCCCACGGCGAACTCCTTGCGGAGCACCGGCACGACCTCCTCGCCCAGCAGGTCGATCTGTTCCAGCACGGTCTTCAGCGGCAGCCCGGCGTGGTCGATCAGGAACAGCTGGCGCTGGTAGTCGCCGACGTACTCGCGGAAGGCCAGCGTCTTCTCGATGACCTGCTGCGGCGAGCCGACGGTCAGCGGCGTCTGGTCCATGAACTCCTCCAGCGAGGGCCCGTGTCCGTAGACCGGCGCGACGTCGAAGTAGGGCCGGAACTCGCGGACGGCGTCCTGGGCGTTCCTGCGCATGAACACGTGCCCGCCGAGGCCGACGATCGCCTGCTCGGGCGTGCCGTGGCCGTAGTGCGCGTACCGCTCCCGGTACAGCTCGACCATGCGCCGGGTGTGGTCGGCCGGCCAGAAGATGTTGTTGTGGAAGAAGCCGTCGCCGTAGAAGGCGGCCTGCTCGGCGATCTCCGGGGAGCGGATCGAGCCGTGCCAGACGAACGGGGGCACGCCGTCCAGCGGGCGGGGCGTGGCGGTGAAGCCCTGCAACGGGGTGCGGAACTTCCCCTCCCAGTCCACGACGTCCTCGCGCCACAGCCGGCGCAGCAGGGCGTAGTTCTCGATGGCCAGGTTGATGCCCTGGCGGATGTCCTGCCCGAACCAGGGGTAGACCGGTCCGGTGTTGCCGCGGCCCAGCATCAGGTCGACCCGGCCGTCGGCCAGGTGCTGGAGCATCGCGAAGTCCTCGGCGATCTTCACCGGGTCGTTGGTGGTGATCAGGGTGGTGGCCGTGGACAGGATCAGCCGCTCGGTGCGGGCGGCGACGTAGCCGAGCATCGTGGTCGGGGACGACGGCACGAAGGGCGGGTTGTGGTGCTCCCCGGTGGCGAACACGTCCAGGCCGACCTCCTCGGCCTTCAACGCGATCGCGACCATGGCCTTGATCCGCTCGCGCTCGGTCGGCGTCCGGCCGGTGGTGGGGTCGGGCGTGACGTCGCCGACGCTGAAGATCCCGAACTGCATGGTCGCTCACCCTCCAGGTTGTTTATGGTTCAACTATACCTGGGGAGCGCCGGAGCGCGCGGGATTGTTCCCAGGACGGATTCCTGCCGGTCCGCGCCAGCAGCCGCTCGAACGCCGACGCGCCCTCGGCCTCGGGCACCGGCTCCCCGAAGACGCCCATCCTCCGGGCCGTCGGCGCCAGCTCCTCCACCGCGCCGGCCAGCTCCGCCACCACCGCCTCGTCGGCACCCGGGTCGTCCTGGCCCGTCGCCCGCGCCAGGTCCCACACGTGCACGGTCAGGTCGAGCAGCGCCATCGAGCCGACCAGCCGCGCGGGCATGCCCATCCCGCCGGTCGTGCCCTCCTCCGCACCGGGCGCGGACCAGGCCGCCACCAGCCGCTCCGCCTCCCCCACCAGCCGCTCCCGCCACTGAGGGTGCTCCGCGACCACGTCGGCCGGCTCCCCGAAGTCCGACGCCTCCTTCACGGCCAGCCGCTGGAACTGCACGACCACCTGGAACAGATGGTTGACCAGGGCTTTCACGTCATACTCGGCGCACGGCGTGGGAGCGGCGAGCGCCTCGTCCCCGATGCCCCGCACCACCGGAACCGCCCGCTTCCGGGCCAGCTCCAGCAGCTCTCCGATGCCGTACGTCCGCACGTCGTTGGTGTCCACGCCCCGACCGTAGGAGGACCCGGGGCCGCCCTTCTTGAAGAAACGCGACGTACGATCCGGCCATGGAGGCACCCCGCCACGACACCCGCGGGATCGTCGACCCGTCCGGCCTGCTCAGCCGCGTGCGATTCCGCCGCCACGAGCCCGCCGAACCGCTGCGCCGCCACGTCGAGTGGTACTGGCTGATCGACTGGGACCTGCCCGCGCCCTACGCCTCCCACATCGTCCCGCACCCGGCCGTCAACCTCACCTTCCAGTGGGACGAGGACGAAGGCCCCCCCTACGCCGAGGTCACCGGCATCGCACTCGGGCTCTACACCCGGAAGCTGACCGGCCGCGGCCGGGTCTGCGGGGCGAAGTTCCGCCCGGGTGGCTTCCGGCCGTACACGCCCGAGACGCCGGCGTCCCACTGGACGGGCCGCGCGCTGCCCGCCCAGGAGGTGTTCCGGCAGATCACCGAGGACACCGCCCGTTCCATCGTCACCGGCGCCGACGACCGCGCCCGGGTGGCCGCCCTCGACGCCTTCCTGCTCTCCCTGCCCTGCGCCCCGGACCCCCGGGCCGACCTCGCGATCGACCTCGTCCGGCGCATCCGTGCCGACCGCACCGTGCGCCGCGTCGGCGACTTCGCCCGCGCGCAGGGGCTGTCGGTGCGCGCGCTGCAACGCCTCTTCGCCGCCCAGGTCGGCGTCAGCCCCAAGTGGATCATCCTGCGCTACCGCATCCACGAGGCCCTGGAACAGGCCGGCACCCGCAGCGACGTCGACTGGGCCGCCCTCGCCGCCGACCTCGGCTACGCCGACCAGGCCCACCTGGTGCGCGACTTCACGGCGACGGTGGGGGTACCGCCCACGGCCTACGCGGCGGAGACCGGAACCGGGCGCTGGAACCCTCCCGCCCCGAGGCCCGGGGCCGCCCCCGGCCCCCGCACCACCGCGACATCGGCCGCACCGGCCGCACCGGCCACACCGGCCACACCGGCCACCGGGACCTGACGCCGGACGGCACCACGCAGGCATGGGAAGCTGACCGCCATGTCCGTGCTCCGCTCCGCCGCCCTCTTCGTCCTCGCCGCGCTGCTGGAGATCGGCGGCGCCTGGCTGGTCTGGCAGGGCGTACGCGAACACAGGGGCTGGCTCTGGGCAGCAGGTGGCGTCCTCGCGCTCGGCGCCTACGGGTTCGTCGCGACGTTCCAGCCCGACGCCCACTTCGGCCGCGTCCTCGCCGCCTACGGCGGGATCTTCGTCGCCGGCTCGATCCTGTGGGGCGTCGTCGCGGACGGCTACCGCCCGGACCGCTGGGACATCGCGGGCGCGCTGATCTGCCTCGCGGGCATGGCGGTCATCATGTACGCCCCGCGAGGGAACTGACCGCGGCCCCGGCCCGGTGCCTCAGAACGGCTCGTCCGGCAGCAGACCCAGCTGCCCCAGGAAGTCCATCTCGTCGAAGTACAGCCGGTAGTCGACGATCCGCCCGTCCTTCACGGTGGCGATGTCCACCCCGCGGATCCGCACCTCCCTCTGCGTCGGAGGCAGCGTCTCACCGTTGGGCAGCTCCAGCGGCCCCGTGTTCCGCCCGCTGTAGACGCCCTCGTCGATGGCCGTGTCCCCGGCCTCGTAGGAGTGCAGCGTCCGGTACGTCGCGCCGGGAACCGCCTCCGTCATCGTCCGCCAGTACGCGACGATGGCGTCGCGCCCGCGCAGCTCCCCCTCGTCGGGGGTGAAGGCGACCGCGTCCTCGGCGTACAGATCGGCCACGACCTCCAGATCCGGGTGTGTGGTGACCGCGTCCGTGAGCCGGTCCATGACCTCACGTGCCTCGCCCATGATCCACCTCCAGGGAAACAGGGGATCACCCGCCCTCATTCTCCCACCGCGGGCCCCTTCTATCCTGGCCGCGAGCCCGGCGCACCAGCCGGCCGGCCCACCCACCCGAGGAGCTCCCATGGCCACCGCCGTCCCGTCCGCAGCCTCCCGCATCGCCGTCGTCACGGGTGCGAGCAGCGGCATCGGCGCCGCCACGGCACGCCAACTCGCCGCCGCGGGCTACCGCGTGGTCCTCACCGCGCGCCGCAAGGACCGCATCGAGGCCCTGGCCGAGGAGATCACCGCGGCGGGCCACCAGGCCACGGCCTACCCGCTGGACGTCACCGACCGCGCGGCCGTCGACGAGTTCGCCACGGCCTTCAAGACGATCGGCGTGCTGGTCAACAACGCGGGCGGCGCGCTCGGCGCCGACCCGGTCGCGACCGGCGACCCGGCCGACTGGCGGACGATGTACGAGACGAACGTCATCGGCACGCTCAACCTCACCCAGGCGCTGCTGCCCAAGCTGATCGCGAGCGGCGACGGCACGGTCGTGGTCGTCTCCTCCACCGCGGGCCACGCCACCTACGAGGGCGGCGCCGGCTACGTCGCCGCCAAGCACGGCGCCCACGTGCTGGCCGAGACCCTCCGCCTGGAGATCGTCGGACAGCCGGTCCGCGTCATCGAGATCGCCCCCGGCATGGTCAGGACGGACGAGTTCGCCCTGACCCGCTTCGGCGGCGACGAGGAGAAGGCGGCGAAGGTCTACGAGGGCGTCGCCGCCCCCCTCACCGCCGACGACGTGGCCGACACGATCACCTGGGCGGTCACCCGCCCCGCCCACGTCAACATCGACCTCCTGGTGGTCCGCCCCCGAGCCCAGGCCTCGAACACGAAGGTGCACCGGGAGGTGTAGGGCCCCGGCCGGTCAGCCCTTGACGCAGACGACCTGCTTGATCTGCGCCACGACCTCCACCAGGTCGCGCTGCTGGTCGATGACCTGCTCGATCGGCTTGTAGGCGGCCGGGATCTCGTCCACGACACCGGAGTCCTTGCGGCACTCCACGCCCCGCGTCTGCTCCTCCAGGTCCTTCGCCGAGAACCGGCGCTTGGCCGCGTTGCGGCTCATGCGCCGGCCCGCGCCGTGCGACGCGGAGTTGAAGGACTTCTCGTTGCCGAGGCCCTTCACGATGTACGAACCCGTGCCCATCGAGCCCGGGATGATCCCGTACTCGCCGAAGCCCGCCCGGATCGCGCCCTTGCGGGTCACGAGCAGGTCCATGCCCTCGTACCGCTCCTCCGCCACGTAGTTGTGGTGGCAGGAGATCTCCGGCTCGAAGACCGGCCTGGCCTTCTTGAACTCCTTGCGGATCACGTCCTTCAGGAGCGCCATCATGATCGAGCGGTTGTACTTCGCGTACTCCTGCGCCCAGAACAGGTCGTTGCGGTAGGCCGCCATCTGCGGGGTGTCCGCGACGAAGACGGCCAGGTCCCGGTCGACCAGACCCTGGTTGTGCGGGAGTTTCTGGGCCACGCCGATGTGATGCTCGGCCAGTTCCTTGCCGATGTTGCGAGAACCGGAGTGCAGCATCAGCCAGACAGAACCGGTCGTATCCGTGCATACTTCGACAAAGTGGTTTCCGCCGCCGAGCGTTCCCATCTGCTTTCCGGCGCGTTCCGAACGGAACTTGACCGCCTCCGCCACCCCCTCGAACCGCCCCCAGAAGTCGTCCCACCCCGCCGTGCCGAAGCCGTGCAGGCGCCCCGGGTCGACCGGCTCGTCGTGCATGCCGCGGCCCACCGGGATCGCCTGCTCGATGCGCGAGCGCAGCCGGGACAGGTCGCCGGGCAGGTCGTTGGCCGTCAGGGACGTCTTCACCGCCGACATGCCGCAGCCGATGTCGACGCCGACCGCCGCCGGGCACACCGCGTCCCGCATGGCGATGACCGAACCGACCGTCGCGCCCTTGCCGTAGTGCACGTCGGGCATGACCGCCAGGCCCTTGATCCACGGCAGCGTGGAGACGTTGCGAAGCTGCTGGAGCGCACCGTCCTCGACCGTGGCCGGGTCGGCCCACATCCGGATCGGCACCTTCGCGCCAGGTATCTCTACATACGACATAACGTCCCCAATCCCCCGTGAACGAACAGAAGTCCTCAAGAGCAAATACCGGAGCCAAGGTCGACGAAAGGGATTCCGGACCGGCGTCCACGGCAGTGCGTGCGATACACATTGTGTTCATCGGCCGCCCCACGGCGGCAAGCCGATTTCCGCGTCGAGAGGGAGCCACCACGTGCAACGGAAGGCGTACGCGTCCGGTATCGCCGCGCTCCTCGCGGCGTTGCTGGCCGGCTGTACCGGCGGTTCGGGCGACGGTGACATCACGGACGGCTCCAACCCGGGCGACACCGGCACGGCCTCCCCCGCCGCCGAGCCCGGCCGTTACCGCACCCTGCCCGAGCCCTGCACCGCGGTCGGCGAGGGCACACTCGACGAACTCCTGCCCGGCATCCGGCAGATCGCCGACGCCGAGCAGCGCGAGAGGGCCTACGAGGGCGAGCCGACGACGACGTTCGACACCGACCGCAAGGTCGGCTGCCGCTGGAAGGTCGACTCCCGGGACGCCACGGACCACCTGCTCGTCGACTTCGAACGGGTCGTCTCCTACGACAACGCCGTCAGCGACGACAGCCAGGCCGAGCAGCTGTTCGCGGAGCAGGAGGCGGCGGCCCACCTGCCCGAGCCGACGACCACGGAGTCGGCGGTCACGGGCAGCACCCCGGCGGGCGGTGCCTCCGAGGCCCCGAGCGGCTCCCCCTCCCCGTCCGGCTCCTCCTCGCCCCCGGCGTCCGCCTCCGCGACCCCGACCGAACTCCGGCCGCGCGTCCTGGAGGACCTCGGCGACGAGGCGTTCCTCGACGACGAGCTGTCCAGCTCCGGTTCGACCGCCAAGCAGCGGACGGTGACTGTGGCGTTCCGCACGTCCAACGTCATCGTGACCATCGAGTACGCGGAGCAGCCGGCCACCGTGGGCACGGTCCCGGACAGCAGGGAAATGCAGGACAGGGCCCAGAAACTGGCCTCCCGGCTGGCGGGTTCGCTGAGCGACTGAGGCCCTTTCACGGCCCGTTCACGGGTGCCCGCGAAGCGCCCGAGGGAAGAACACACCGTCGGCTCACCGCGTACCGTGACCACTCGGACCCGTTCCGACCGCAGGGAACCACGAGCGTCATGAGTGAAGGAACCATGCAGCGACGAGAAGAGCGACAGCAGCGAGCGAAGCGCCTGAACCGCGTCCTTGTCCGCGCGGCCGCCGTCCCCGTGATGCTGGTCGCCGCCGGCTGCTCCTCGGACTCCGGCTCCGGCGACAGCACGGACAAGGCCGAGAAGGCCGCGGCGTCGGCGTCCGCGAGCCCGTCGCCGACCGTGGAGGCGGCGGCGTACGGCAAGCTCCCGGAGCCGTGCAAGGCGTTGTCGAAGAAGACGCTGGAGGACCTCGTCCCGAAGGACAAGTCCGGCAAGGAGGGCAAGTCTGACGACATCTCCGCACGGGCCGGCTGCTCGTGGAACAGCCTGGACAACAACGGCGTCAAGGGCTCGCAGTTCCGCTGGCTGAACGTGTCGCTGCTGCGCTTCGAGTCGGACGTCACCCGCGGCCCGGCCGACAAGCAGGCCCAGGAGTACTACGAGAAGCAGGTCCAGGACGCGCAGGCGGCCGAGGGCGCCAAGGGCGTCGAGTCGGAGCCGGTGCCCGGGACGGGCGACCAGGCGACGGCCGTCCACTACGACCTGAAGAAGAAGGAAGGCACCTTCAAGCAGCAGACGGTCGTGGCGCGCGTGGAGAACGTGGTCGTCACCCTCGACTACAACGGCGCGGGTCTGGCCGGCGACAAGACGCCGAGCGCCGACGAGCTGCTGAAGGACGCGAAGCAGGCCGCCAAGGAGGCCGTCGCGGCGGTGTCCGAGGCCAACGGCGCGGGCGGCGGCAAGGCGAGCGGCTCCCCGTCGAAGTCCCCTTCCCAGTCCCCGTCGAAGCCGGCGTCCGAGGGTGCCTCGGACGAGCCCTCGAAGGGCGCGTCGAAGTCGCCGTCCAGGAAGAGCGCGTAGCGGAGCCGGACGAGCCCGGCGGGATCCGGCCACCCGTTCCCCGTACACATGTGCCACCCTGTTGCGCGCAACAACACGCAAGGGGAGGGGAGTACGGGTGGCCGCGCCACTGCAGCTGACTCGGATGCACCGCGTTCTCATCGGCGTGGTCGTGGCCGGTGCCGTGATCATCGCCGGCATCGGCTTCGCCGGTTCGTACGCGGCGGTCCGCGAGTTGGCCCTCAAGAAGGGCTTCGGGAACTTCTCCTACGTCTTCCCGATCGGCATCGACGCGGGCATCTGCGTCCTGCTGGCCCTGGACCTGCTCCTGACGTGGATCAGGATCCCGTTCCCCCTGCTGCGCCAGACGGCCTGGCTGCTGACGGCGGCGACGATCGCCTTCAACGGCGCCGCGGCCTGGCCGGATCCGCTCGGCGTGGGCAT